>JAVHNW010000091.1:0-5264 GCA_036169755.1 bacterium
CGACCAGGCTCATCAGCAGCGAGAAAAGCCACAGCCCGGCGGCCAGCCCCGCCGCCAGGCCGAATCCCAGTTTGAGATTGCGCGGCTGAGAGCGCGCCTGCCACAGCAGCAGGAAAATCGGCGCGAAGAGTGTGCCGAACATGATCCACAAATAGGCGCCGCGCGTGGGGTGAATCACGTTGGGCAAAATTCCGCCCGCCTGCGAGGAAAAGCCCAGGTAAAAAGGCAGATACAGCGCGATGGAAGCCAGCCCCAGCGGAAGCGCCAGCGCCAGGGCTTCCTCGGCGCGCGCCCAGTTCCAGCCGCTTTCACCCACGCGGCGCAGCGTGAAGGCTGCCACAATCAGCGCCAGGTAGCTGGGAAAATCCCAGGTGTTGAGAAAGGCCAATCCGCCGAGGGTGATTGCCAGCAGGGCGAACATCGGCGCGGCCAGCGGAATTTTGAAGGCGCGCGCGTCCATTTCGCCGCGCGCGCCGCCCAGGTAGAGATTGAGCGCCAGCGCCACCGCCAGCAGGCCAAAGGGCATGGCGAGTACGTGCGGGTGCAAATCGGCCAGCAGATACGAGAAAAAGGGGAATTCGTCAATGATTTCGCTGAAGTTGCCGCGCAGGTCGTAATCGTGCAGCACGCGCGCCGCGCGCCACCACCACCAAAAGCGGTCGGGAATCCAACCCAGCGGTTGGGCGGGGATTTCGCTCAAATCTTTCATCTTCAGCCAGGCCCAAAAACCGGAGGTAGCCGTGCCATCCGGCGAAAAAGCCCAGCCCAGGCCGCGCCGATGGAGAACTTCCAAAAAGCCTTCCAGGTTGCTGATGACCAGCAAAAAGAGCGGCCCCAAAAGCGCCGCCGTCAGCGTTTTTCTGTTTTTGGTGGGCGCGAAAACCGTCAGCAGGTTGTAGAGCAGGCCCCAGGCGCCGATGGCGCTCAGCCCAAAAATCAGGGCAATCATCAGGTTGAAGGCCACCCCGCCCGAGGTGGCGGTCAGTTTCGCCAGCATCCCGGTCAGCACATAGCCAAAGTAATAGTAGGAAATGCCGTAGCCCGCCAGCCAGGGGTCGTGCGGCGGAAAACTGGGGGAATGTAAAACCGCGTTGATGAAGGCCAGTTCCATCGGTTTTTCGGTGCCGAGCGCTTCGGGCGCATTGGCGCGTAAAAAAGCCAGCGCGGCGAAAGCCAGCAGAAAGAGCGTTTCTGTCAGCGCCACCAGGCGCCAATTTTGCTTCAGCCAGGCGCGCGTCCCCGTTTTGCGCCAGAAAAATGCCAGCCCGGCCAGCGCCAACAGCGAAAAAATCAGCCCGGCGGCGTCATTTTGTAAAAAGCCGAGCGAAACTGCCAGCCAGAAGAAAAATCCCCACAGCAAAAGTCCCAGCGCGCGGCTGAGAGTGTAGCCTTCATCGGTCAGCGCCGGGAAAAAGCGGCGCGCCAGCGGAAAAGTCAGCGCGCCGAGGGCAGAAATCAGCAGGTACCACAGAAAAAAGTTGAGCATGGGCTAGCCAAGTTCTTCCGGCAGAGAAAAAGAGCCATCGGGGTTGGCGGGAAAGTGGATGATTTCGGTGACTGCGTCCAGGTTTAATGGGCCGTAAAGATGGGGAAAAAGCGATTCGGCGGCAGGCAGCGGCGCGGGAGCGGCGGCCCCTGCGGGGTGAATCGGCGGCTCGAAGCGCAGTTCTGCCCGCAGGCGTTCCGTCTCGACGACGAGAATCAGCAGCCCGGCCTGTTCCCGGTAAAAAGCGTTCGCCACGCCGAGAATTTGATGCCGCTGCGAAAAGTGAATAAATCCCTCGCGCGTCAGGCTTTCGGGGCGATATTCGCCGCGCGCGCGGGCTTCGGTCAGGGCGGCGGTGGAGAGAAGGTGGTAGATTTTTGTCACGGCAGAGTCTCGTAAATTACGGTTGGGCCGTCACGGTAGACTTCGCGCCATAGTTTGCCGTTTTGGCTTTCAAATTTTTGCAGGCCGGCGGGCTGGTAGTAGTTGCGTTCCATTTGGCCGACGATGATGTAGCGGGCGTTGTATTCGCGCAAAAAGGCGCGTGCGGCAGCCAGGTCGGTGGTGTTGTAGAAATTATTGATGGAGTCGGCGCGGCTGAAAACCCAGGTTTCGGGCGTCAGCGTGCGCTGCTGGCGTTGGTGCCAGTTCCAGCCGAGGACATCCGGCAGGCCGGTGTAAATGGCGTAGCGCGCGCCCCAGCGGTATTCGCTGGTGTAGCCTTCGATGATGACCGGCGAGCCGCTCACGTTGTCCTGCATCCAGCGGATGGCGCGGTAGTCCTGGCTCAAATCCATGTCTTGTCCGTCCCAATAGGTGGAATGCGCCATGTATTCCATGCTGTCGAGGCTCAGCGGGGTGGTGGGGGCAATCCGGTCACGAATTTTGTCGCCGCTGGCGGTGATGGTAAAGAGAAAGGCGCCGGAGAAAAGCAGCAGGACGCCCATTTGCCAGAAGTTGCGCCAGGCGGCGCTCCACAGTTTTAAATCGGCCAGGGTCCAGGTGAAGGCGGCGCCCGCGCTAATCGCCAGAAAAACCCAGGCCTGCAGGTAGAGTTTGAAGATGGTGTTCATGCGCCCAATGTCGCCAGAAAGCGCCACGAGTTCAACAAATACGGTCAGCGCCAGGGCGGTGCTGACCATGAACAGCGTAAAGCGTTTGGCGTCTGGCAGGCGTGGGCGCAGCAGCAGGACGAGCGCCCAAAGCAGGAGCGGCAGGGCAATCAGCGCCGCGCTGACGTGGAAAATCAACCACAGGCCGAGGGTCAGCGCCAGCCCAAAGAGTGCGGCGGCCACCAGCGAGGGCTGATAATTTTTCAGCAGAGAGCGCAGCGCCGAAAGCGGAGTCTGCGCCATCCACTGGCGTGTTTCCCAAATCAGCCAGAAGAAAATTACGAACAGGAAGGGCAGCCACATGGTCAGATACGACCAGAGTGGGGTTTTATCTCCCAGCCAGGGTTGAATGGAGGCGTAACCCAGGCCGAACCATTGGGCGTAGGGCGCGTACAGGCCCAGCGCGAAACCGGTCAGCAGGGCCATGCCCGCCAGGGCCAGCCCGGCGCGAAGAGGAATTTCTGCCGCTGGCCGCCCGTAGCGGAAAAGCGAGTAGCCGGTGACGATGGCGGCAAAAAGCAGGTAGGTGGGGAAATCCCAGGTGTTGATCGGGCGGAAAGCGCCAATCACCAGGCCGCCGAAGGCCAGAGTCGTCAGCCAGCGCAGCCAGGAAAGCCGCCGCGCGCGCAGGGTGGAAAGCGCCCAGCCGAGCATCAGCGTTGCCAGCGGCAGGGAAATCATGTGCGCGTGCAAATCGCTGTAAAGGAAGGTGAAGAGCGGAAATTCGGTGATTTCGTTGCCCGGCCCGGAGGGGATGACGCGGCTGGGATTCCAATACCATTCGCCCCAGCCGATGGGCAGTTCGCCCTGGCCGGTCAGCAGTTTGAAAATTCCCTGCGCGGCCCAGCCCCAGCGCTGGAAAATCCAGACTCCGGCGGCGGAAACCTGTTCGGAGGGCACCGCCATTTTTTGCAGGGCCTGAAAAATTAATTGGATGGTGCCCAGGTTTCCCAGCAGCACCAGGCCAAAGGCCGCCGCCAGCCCCGCCGTCAGCGCCAGGCGCTCGCGGCCCGGCTTGTGGAGCAGGGTAAAGGCCAGGCCAAAACCGCCCAGGGCAATCAGGGCGTAGAGCGTGGGCAAAATAAAATTGTAGGCGATGGAGGGCACGATTCCCAGCAGTTTGACCGGCGTGCCGACCAGCACATAGCCGTAGTAGTAATAGTTAATGTAGCCGCCCGCAAACCAGGGGTCATAGGGTGGGAAGGTGGTGCTTTTCAAGACGGCGTTCAGGTAGGAAAAATCCATCGGGCGCTCGCCGCCGCGACCCGGATGCCATAAATCGGGGTTGCCCACGCGGATGAAAAAATCTACCAGAAAGAAAATCAGGAAGATGGCCTCGAAGAGCAGGATGCGCCGCTGGTTGGCGCTCAGCTCTGCGGAAAGTTGTTTGCGGCGCTTGAGAAAGATGAACAGGCTGACCAGCGCAATCAGGCCGAGGGCCAGCCCAATGCTGACGCGGGTGTAAACGCCGCCCACCGAGGCTGGAAACCACGCCAGCCAGGCCAGCAAAACCAATCCGCCGCTGCGGGCAAAGGCCCAGGCGTTGACGCCCAGCCCCGGCAGCGCAGCGCGCATCAGCGGGTAGGCCAGCGCCCCCAGCATGGCGAGCAACCCGTACCAGAGCAGCAGCCCAATCAGCGGAAAGCGATTTTGAAGCGCCTGGTAGGAAAACAACGCCGACCAGGTTCCGCCCGCCTGTTGAACGGCCAGCCGTTCTGGCGAAAGTTTCATGCCAAAGGATTGCAGCGAGAGCGATTTATCGCTCAGACCGGCGGCTTCGGGCGCGCCCAAAAACTGACACAGCCCCGGCATTCCCCAGCAGACGCGCGGCGCCATCGCGCCCGAAGGGAATTTTCCCGCCTGGCGCGGGGTGAGATGGACAACTTGCGTCAAATCCACCGCGTCCAAAATGGCGCTCACATTCTGCGGGCTGTAATTGGGCGATTTTTTGAAAATGAGCACTTTGGGGTGGTCGTAAACCGTCAGGGCTTCTTCGGCGTACTGGGTGTTGAATTCGTAACTGCCGAGCGCGCCCAGGTCCAGCGTGGGGTACGACTCAAATGTTTTCACCAACTCATAGCCCAATTGCCCGCTGAACATGCCGGGGCGCGCCTCGCGGTAACAGGTCAGCAAATCGGCTCCAGCCGGGCAGCCCAGCAGGGCGCGGTAAAAGGCGGTTGTCAGCGGGTAACGCTCTGGCACGCGCGTGGTGGTTGCCCATTGGCGGTTGGACGAAATGAACAGGTAATCGCCCTGGTTGAGGCTGGTTTCAAAACGGGCCAGTTTGTCGGCGTTGTCGTCCCAATACATTTCCAGGTTCAGGTCGCCCTGATAAATGCCGCCGTAGGCATCGTACCCGTCCATGCGCAGGGGCAGGCCGTCATCCCACGAAGATTCGTTAATTGGCGCGGCGCCCAGCAGGGTCAGCGGGGCGCTGGATTGAAGACGCAGGTAGTAGGTTTTTTCGGCTTCCAGGGTCAGCGGCGTTTTCAGCGGGAAGTCCCAGGCCGCGCCGCGCGGGTCATGCTGCGGGGCAAAATTGGCGCGGATTTCCATCTGCGCCAGGATGCTTTCGGGGGTGAAATCGGGCGAGGAGGCCAACGTCAGGCGCACGCTTTGTTCGCCCTCTCCGGCGGCGTGCCCCAGGCTGACCAAAATCAGCCTGG
>JAVHNW010000092.1:0-5234 GCA_036169755.1 bacterium
GATGATGCGCCTGGTCGAGGCCGGGGACGCTTCCGGCCAGTTAATCGGCTTTGTCGGCGGCGGAAAAGGTTTCGGCGTGGTGAAAATCTCCCAGCCGGAGACGAATCTGCCGGTCGGCACGCTGCAGGCTTTTCTCGACCCCTTCCTCAAACAGGGCGGCGCGGAAAAAATTGATTACGTTCACGGCGCGGATGTGACGGCGCGGCTGGGCGCTCTGCCCGGAAATGTCGGCATGGTCGTCCCCGGCATGGCGAAAAATGATTTGTTCAAGACGGTGATTTTGGATGGCGCTCTGCCGCGCAAGACCTTCTCGATGGGCGAGGCCAGGGAAAAGCGCTTTTATATGGAAGCAAGAAAAATTCAGTAGGCGTTTATTTTCCGGCTTTGATGGCCAGCCCTGCGGCGACACTGCTGAAGGCGCTGGCCGTTTTTATTTTTTCGGCGCCAAAAAGATGCGCCAGCCGGGCGGTGAAGAGGGGAATGCTGGAAGAACCGCCGGTTTTGACGACTGCGTCTACCTGGCCCGCCTCCAGCCCGGCGGCGGCAAGGGTTTCCAAAATGACGGTTTCGACCCGCGCCACGTAGTCAGCGAGGTCGGCTTCAAACTGCCAGCGTGTGTACAACTCCCACAGCGCAATGTTTTTGTCGTCCAGGCTGATGGCGGTGGCGCCCTCGCTGGAAAGCGCGATTTTGGCGGCTTCGACCCGGTTGTAAAAGGTGAAGGCCAGGTCGTTGTAGATGAGCGCCTGCAGGGCCTGCAGGCGGGCGGGCGCCAGTTTGGCGCGGATGGCTTTTTCCAGCAGGTTGCGGTTGAAGGGGGTTGCCAGGTTGGGCAGCGACATCCAGTCTGGCACGGCTTGAATCATTTCCAAAATTTCGGGCTGATGTTGAATTTTCCCCAGGCCAAAATGCGGCAGCATCCGCTTTGCGATGATGGCGCGGTCAAAGTCGCTGCCGGCAAGGTCCACGCCGCCGCTGGCGAGGGTTTGCGCTTCGCCTGCGCCCAGGCGCATGATGGCGATATCGAGCGTGCCGCCGCCGAAATCGAAGATGAGCGCGGTTTGTGGCTGGCTGAGAGTTTGCGCGTAGTCGAGAGCGGCGGCGACTGGCTCCAGTTCAAAATCCACCTGCTCGAAACCGGCGGCGTGCGCGGCGGCGCGCAGGGTTTCCTCGGCGCGGCGGTCGCCCGCCGGGGTTGGGGCAAATTTTACCGGGCGGCCAAAGGTGGCGGCGTTAATTTTTTTCCCCAGCGCGTTTTCGGCGCGTTGACGCAGCAGGGTCAGGTAACTTTGCGCCAAATCGCCGGGTGTGTAAAAGCGCTCAAAAATTTGCGTTCCGGCATAATTTTCTTTGCGCAGGGCGGTTTTGAGATATTGCAGCAGGCGTCCTGGCGTCAATTCGTCCACGTAGACAAAAATATCGCGCACATAGTGCATGTCTGCGCCGCGGTAATCAATTTCTCCGGCCCATTGTTTGACGAAACGGCGCTGGCGGTTGACGTTGTCGCGGTAGTAACTTTCCACCGCCTGCTGGCCGATGCTGGCTTGTTGGTCGCGCGTGATGTACAGCACGGTTTTGACGACTTCTGGCTGGATATTTTGCGGGTCGAGCGGCAAAATGTGGACGCGCTGGCCGTCAAAAAAGGCCGCGCCAGAGTTGGAGGTGCCGAAGTCAATGCCGATTTTCATGGGGGAGGCGCTTCAGGCGGGAATCAGGCCGAGGGAGAGCAGCGGCGCCGCGGCGGGGAGCATTCCCGCGCCGGTAACGGTTTCCACGTCATGCAGGCGAATCGCCCCGTTGGCGTCGAGCGCCGCCAGGCGGTCGCCTTTGTGGGTGGCGAGTGCGCCGATAAAGCGCGTGCCGCTGGTCAGCCGCGCCGGTGGAATCAGCGCCTGTCCGCGTCCGCCGCCTTTTGCCAATTCCACGCTGCCCGCCGGGCGCGAGATGATTTTGCCGTTTTGGGTGACGCAAATCAGCAGGGCCTCCTCGTCAAAAACGGAGGCCGCCACGATGAAATCGGTGGCGCTCAGGCGCAGGCGTTCCTCCATCGTAAAGGAAAGGTCGCCGACCGCCATGCCCGCCAGCCGGCCTTCGTAACTGACCAGCGCCACGCGCCCGTTTTTTTGTGTCAGCGCGATGGCGAAGGGTTGGTCGGTTTTTTCCAGCGCGCCGCGCCCGATGAAATGTTTGCTGAGAATGCTCTCGGCCAGCGAGACGGGTGTTTTTTTGACCATGCCGCGGCGGCTGGCCTGCGTGAAAAAATCGCTGAGCGGCAGGCGCGCCAGCGGCATCAGCGCCGCCAGCGCTTCACCGGCGCGAGGCGCCAGCGGCAGGGCGGCCTCTTCCCAGCGCAGGGCGCTGCCCGGCGCGGTGGGAATATCGGCCAGGCGGCAGCTTTCCACCCGCCCGGAACTGAAGAGCGCCAGCAGGTCTTCGTCTTCGGCGGCGCTTTGCAGGCGCGGCCACTCGCCGGAGAGCACGGCTTCGCCTTGCAGCTGCCAGCCGGTCGGCGGGGCGTCATTCAGCGGCAGGCGCAGCACTCGCCCGGCGGCGTTGCAGGCCAGCAGGTAGCGCGGTGTTTCTGCGCCGGGTGTTTCGTCCAGGGTTCCCTGGACGGCGCGGCGTTTGAGCAAATCCAATTGATATTCGAGGTGGACGATGCGTTTTTGGTAGTCTTGCACGCGGGTTTCATTTTGCAGGGCGATGTTTTCGGCCAGCAGTTCTTCGTTGCGCGCGCTCAAATCCCTCAGCCGGTTGGCGACCAGTTTGAGAATCGTCAACGCCGAGGCGGGGCGCGTCTCGGCTTCTTTAATCCATTCGTCAATTTTGTCCGAGAAGCTCATCGTTAAACTTTCGCAGGGCCAGCGTAAAATCGGCGGGGTAGGGCGCTTCAAAGGTCAGCGCTTCGCCGCTGAGCGGATGCGCCAGTTCCAGAGAAAAAGCGTGCAGGGCGGGGCGGGCGATGAAATCGGTGGGCGGAGCGCCGTACAGGGTGTCGCCCAAAATGGGAAATCCCAGCGCGTAGAGGTGGACGCGAATCTGGTGGGTTCTGCCGCTGGCCGGGCGCGCTTCCAGCAGGCTGACGTTTTTTCCGCGCTGAAGCAGGTGGAAGACGGTTTCGGCGGGCTTGCCTTTGGCGTGGTCCACCACCGTGCGGTGACTGTGGCCGACATTGACGCGCAATTTGTGGCGGGCGTTGTGTTCATCCCAGGTGGGCGCGCCGTTGATGAGCGCGTGGTACAGTTTGTGAATTTCGCGCCGCTCGAATTGGAGATTGAGCGCCCGATGCGCCTCGGCGCTGCGGGCGAAAACCATCACCCCGCTGGTAATTTTATCCAGGCGGTGAACGATCCACAGGCGGCCAAATTCTTCGGTCAGTTCGCGCAGCAGGTAGGGTGAGTCGGGCTGCCAGCCGTCCGGCAGGACGGGCAGACCGGCGGGTTTGTTGACGATGAGCAGGTGGGGGTCGCTGAAAAGGATTTCCATAGAGTCTCGATTTTTGGGTCTGGCTATTTTATCGCATTCACTGCGCGAAAAACGTCCTCGGCCTCTGCCGGAGAAAAGCGGGGTTTTCAATTCGGATATAATCCCACGCATGAACCGCATTTCCCAACCCGCGCGAATTTTATGGGTAACTCTCGCCGCGCTGCTGGCGCTGACGTTGATGTATCAGATTCCCTTCGTCAACGACCGGCTTGCCTGGCGCGTGGATGAGCTGCGCACGAAAATCATTTATTTTTTCCGCCCGCCGGGCGCGGCGGTTTTTGTGCCGGAACAGCAGGCGCAGATTGATAAAATTGTCACCGCCACCCTGCTGGCGATGCGGACGCCCACGCCCACGTTTACGCTGTCAGCCAGCGCTACGCCTGTCGGGCCGAGCGCCACACCAACCGTCAGCCCCACGCCGCTGCCCGCCTCGGTCACGCTGCCGGGTGTGAAATATATCAGCCAGGAAGGCGGCTACAATTTGTGCGGTCCCTCCAATCTGACGATGGCGCTCAAGTTTTGGCAGTGGCCCGGTACTCGCGATGAAATTTTGTGGGCCATCAAGCCCGGCCTCAATGACCCAAAATTGGAATTTTGGAAGCGGGGTCAGGCGGACCGCAATGTGATGCCCTACGAAATGGCGGATTTTGTCAACGACAATACCGAGCTGCGCGCCGTCTGGCGTTACGGAGGAAATGTCAAACTGCTCAAGGATTTTCTCGCCGCCGGTTATCCGGTTTTGATTGAAAAAGGTGAGTTTCAGCGCGATTACAATGGGAAAATCAGTTGGATGGGTCATTATTTATTCATCACCGGCTACAGCGAGGCCGGGCGTTATTTTTTGGCGCAGGATACGCTGGTGGCGGCTGGCCCCAACGTCAAGGTGGCGTATGAGCAGTTTGAGACGGAGTGGCGCGCCTTCAATTATTTGTTCATGGTTGTCTATCCCGCTGAGCGCGAAGAACAGGTGAACACCCTGCTCGGCAGTTGGCGCGATGAAGCTTGGGCCAATCAACATGCGCTGGCGCTCGCCAATGAAGATGTGAAAAGCCAAAGCGGGCTGGATTTGTACTTCGCCTGGTTTAATAAAGGCACCAGCCACGTTCAGCTGCTGGAATATTTTGACGCGGCCAGCGCCTACGACCAGGCTTTTTTGCTCTATCCAGACCTGCCGCTGGAAAAAGACAAACTTCCCTACCGCATGTTATGGTATCAAACCGGCCCCTACAAAGCCTATTTTTACAGCGGGCGTTACCAGGACGTGATTGACCTGGCCGACTTGACCCTTTACCAAACCATCAGCGACCCGACTCTCGAGGAAAGCCTGTACTGGCGCGGCATGGCCGAACAGGCCGCCGGAAACAGCGCCGCCGCCCTCGCCGATTTTCAGGCCGCCAACCACATTAACCCGCGCATGCCCGCCATCATTCAGGCGCTGCAAAGCCTGGGCGTCGTTCCCGAAACTCCCCTACACCCATGAAACTTCTTCACTTTGCCGATGCCCACATTGACATGGCGAACTTTGGCCGCCATGACCCGCAAACCGGTCTGCCCGTGCGCGTGCTCGACTTCCTCAAGTCGTTGGATACGATTATAGACACGGCCATCGCCGAAAAAGTGAACCTGGTGATTTTTGCCGGGGACGCCTACAAAGACCGCTCGCCCGCCCCAACCTTTCAGCGCGAATGGGGGCGGCGCATCATGCGCCTCTCGCAGGCGGGCATTCCCACCATCTTGCTGGTCGGCAA
>JAVHNW010000093.1:0-5229 GCA_036169755.1 bacterium
GCGCGATTGTGCGCAACAATGAAATTCACCATTTTTTCAATGGCATTTACACCGGCACTTCGGCGGCCATGAATAACCCCAATTTTGCCTTTGACGCGGATATTTACAACAACAATATTCACCACATCAGCGATGACGCGCTGGAGCCGGAGGGCGCCTGCGTCAATCAGCGTTTTCGCAGCAACCGCATTGACAGCGTGCTGGTCGGCGTTTCGATTGCGCCGGTGACGCAGGGGCCGCTGTGGGTGATGCGCTCGCAGGTTTCCAACTTCAGCGGCACCAGCATCAAGTGGAGCCGCGCGCCGCAGGGCAAAGTTTTCTTCTTCCACAACACGTTTTACACCGCCCAGCCCGGCGTCAGCGCCATGAGTTTAATCACGCTGGCGAAAAACAGCGTCATGCGCAACAATATTTTTCAGGGCAGCGGCTACGCCTTCGATGCGCCGGTGATTGGTTCGAGCGGCAATGATTGGAATTTTGACAACTGGTACACCAGCCGCGGAGCGCAGTCGCCGCATTTTCGCTGGGCGAAGAAGAACTATCAGACGCTGACGGATTTGTGCGCGGCGACCGGCCTGGAATGCTCCGGCTGGGAGACTCTGCCGGGCCTGACGAATCCCTCCGCCGGAGACTTTTCTCTCTCGGCGGCGAGCGCCAACCGTGACCGGGGCGCCCTGCTGCCCAACATCAACGATGATTTTGCCGGGCAGGCTCCCGATATTGGCGCCCTGGAATTTGGCGCGGCGCCTTAATGGTCGTTGACAAAAGCGCAAGCGCGGTATAAAATACAGCCCGCTTTCACGGCGAGGTAGCTCAGTGGCAGAGCAAGCGGCTCATAATCGCTCGGTCGTGGGTTCAAATCCCACTCTCGCCACAAAACAGCCCCGAATTTTCGGGGCTGTTTTGTTTGCGCAACTTTTGGAACGGGGCGGGCGTATGGCTCAGCGATATTCATCCAAAAGAAACGAGGCCAAAATGACGAATCAAACTCCTGTTCCCGCGGTACTTTTGCCGCTTTCGGCGTCCGAAGAACATACCTGGGCCATGCTCGCGCATTTGAGCGTGCTGGTTAATTTATTTACGGCCATACTTGGCCCGGTGGTCGCGCTGCTGATTTATCTGCTCTTCAAGGATCGCTCGCGCTATGTGGCGTATCACAGCCTGCAGGCGTTCATCAACCAACTCATCTGGTGGGTGGGCGGCGGCGTGATTATTGGCGTTACCTGGGCGGTGACGGGGCTGCTGACCCTGGCGCTGGTTGGGCTGCTGCTCATTCCGCTGGCCTGCCTGGTTTCGCTGATGCCGATTATTTCGGTGGTGCAGGGGGTTTGGGGCGCGGTCAAAACCTCCAGCGGCGAGGATTTCCGCTACTGGTGGGTCGGCGACTGGACGCGCGGCACGCTCGAAGCTTGAAAATTTCCCCAGGCCAGGCATCTGCCCGCAGAGAGAAACTCTGCGGGCAGATGCTTTTTCCGCCGCAATCACTGTGTTTTTTGTTACGTTTTCCCCTTGACGCGCTTTTGCTTATTCATACAATTGAAGTACAATCTCACAGCCGCAGGGAAGAGACTTCGCCGATTGCGCGAGGCGCCGAAGGGGCAAACCCGCTCCCAGCCGGGACGGGCGAAACTCTCAGGCAAAAGGACTCTGCGCTGATTCACTTCTGGAAAACGCCGCTCAAGCGGCTGCCGATGGGGCAAATCCCTTGCGGGATAATCTCTCAGGCGAAGCTACAGAAGACGCACAATTTCTTTGTGCGTCTTTTTTATCACCCAAAGGAGCTACTCGTATGTCCACCACCCCTTCCACCCTGAAATACGCCAAGTCAGATGAATGGTTTGACGCCGCCAGTGGCAAAGTTGGCCTGAGCGATTACGCCCAGGGGCAGCTATCAGACATTGTTTTTGTCGAAATCATTGTCAGTGTAGGCGACACGCTCAGCGCCGGACAGGCCATCGCCTCGGTTGAATCTGTCAAAGCCGCCTCCGATGTCTATGCCCCGGTTTCCGGCAAAGTCATCGCTGTCAACGAGGCCCTGGCCGAAGCGCCCGAATCAATCAACAGCGACCCCTACGGCGCTGCCTGGTTCATCCAAATCGAAGGCGGAAATGGTTCTGCCCTGCTGGACGCGGCAGCCTATGACGCCGATTGCTCTGCGCGGGCGCATTAATCAGCGGAAATTCCCATGACCTACATTCCAATTTCTCCCAATGAGCGGGACGCGATGCTGGCAGCGGTCGGCGTCAAAAGCCTGGATGCGCTTTTTGACGACATTCCCGCCAGCGTGCGCTTCCCCAAACTTAACCTGCCCCCGGCGCTTTCCGAAATGGAAGCCGCCGGTCTGCTGGATGCACTCGCCTCCAGCAACGAAAATGTGCGCAGCGACCTGGTTTCCTTCCTCGGCGCGGGCATGTACAACCACTACATTCCCGCTGTTGTTGACCACATCCTGCGGCGCGGCGAATTCTACACCGCCTACACGCCCTACCAGCCGGAAATTTCACAGGGCACGCTTCAGGCCATTTTCGAATATCAATCCCTGATGGCCGCTCTGACCGGCATGGAACTTTCCAACGCCTCGCATTATGATGGCGCCACCGCCGCCGCCGAGGCCGTCAATATGGCGTTTGCCAACTTCCGCGGCAAGCGCCGCAAGGTGGTACTTTCTGCCAGCATTCACCCGCAGTACCGCGAGGTGATTCGCACCTACACCCAGGGGATTGAACTGACTCTGGCGGGCGATGACTCTGCCGCCGATTTGCAAGCCAGCCCCGAAGCGTTGATTCCGTTAATTGACGCGGACACCGCCCTGGTGATGGTGCAGTACCCCGATTTCTTTGGCCGCATCTTCGACTACACCCGGCTGATTGAGGCCGCCCACGCCCTGGGCGCTTTTGTCTGCGTGGTTGCCAACCCGATGGCGCTGGCCCTGCTCAAAACCCCCGGCGCCATGGGCGCGGATATCGTGGTTGGCGAGGGTCAGCCGCTCGGCATTCCCATGTGGTACGGCGGCCCCTCGCTCGGCTTTTTTACCACCAAAAAACAATATGTTCACAAAATGGCCGGGCGTTTGGTGGGCGAAACCACCGATACGCGCGGCCAAAAAGGCTATGTGCTGACGCTGACCGCGCGCGAACAACACATCAAACGCGAAAAAGCCACCTCCAATATTTGCTCCAACCAGGGGCTGATGGCGCTGGCCTCGGCGGTCTACCTTTCCGTGGTCGGCAAGAGCGGCTTGCAGCAGGTGGCGAATCTTTGCTACCAGAAGGCGCACTACGCCGTCAGCGAACTGAGCAAAATCCCCGGCGTAAAATTGTGCTTCTCTCAGCCTTTCTTCCATGAATTTGCCATCTGCCTGCCCAAACCGGCGGCGGAGGTCAACGCGCATTTACTGGAGCATGGCATTTTGGGCGGCTATGAATTGGGCCAAAATTACCCCTCCATGAAAAACTCGCTGCTGCTGGCCGTGACTGAAATGAACAGCAGGGAAGAAATTGACGCCCTGGTGGAAGTTTTGCAGGAGGTGCTGGCATGAGTGAACCAACCATTTTTGAACTATCGGCTCCCGGACGAACGGGTGTAACTTTCCCGGCATCGGATGTCCCCGCCTGCGACCTGCCCGATTCTGCGCTGCTGCGCGGCGACCTGCCTCTGCCCGAACTGGCCGAAGTGGATGTGATGCGCCACTACATGGCGCTTTCCAAATACAACTACAGCGTGGATGACGGCTTTTATCCGCTCGGCTCCTGCACCATGAAGTACAACCCAAAAATCAACGAAGATACCTGCCGCCTGCCCGGTTTTTTGCACACCCACCCGCTGCAGCCCATCGAAACCGTGCAGGGCAACCTGGCACTGATGTTTGAAATGCAGGAATGGCTGAAGGAAATCAGCGGTTTTGCGGCGGTGACGCTGCAACCGGCGGCGGGCGCGCACGGCGAATTTACCGGCGTGCTGATGATGCGCGCCTACCACAAGGCGCGCGGCGATGCGAAGCGCGTCAAAATGCTGATTCCCGATGCGGCGCACGGCACCAACCCGGCTTCCTCCGGCCTGGTCGGCTTCAGCGTGGTCACCATCCCCTCCGACTCGCGCGGCAATGTCGACCTGGACGCGCTCAAAGCCCAGTGCGATGACACTGTCGCCGGGATGATGCTGACCAACCCCAACACGCTCGGCCTGTTTGACGAACACATCGAAAAAGTCATCGGCCTCGTTCACGGCTGCGGCGGCCTGATGTACGCTGATGGCGCCAACCTGAACGCCCTGCTCGGCATTGTCCGCCCAGGTGATTTGGGCTTCGATGTGATGCACTTCAACCTCCACAAAACCTTCGCCGTGCCGCACGGCGGCGGCGGCCCCGGCTCTGGCCCGGTCGGTGTTGCCCAAAAACTGGCCGATTTCCTACCCACCCCGCTGGTTGGCGTGGTGGAAAAAGCCCAAAATGACGAACCGCCGCTGTATGGCTTCGTCACCCCCAAACAGACGATTGGACGCATGAAGGCTTTTCACGGTCACTTCGGCGGCGGCGTGGTACGCGCCTACACCTACATCGCCATGCACGGCGCGCAGGGCTTGAAAGACATCGCGCAGTACGCCGTCCTGAATGCCAACTACCTCAAGGCCCGCCTGGATTCAAGCTACAAAGTGCCTTACAACCGCACCTGTATGCACGAATTTGTCATGGAAGGCCGCTTTGAAGGCAGCGACATCCGCGCCCTGGATATTGCCAAGCGCCTGATGGATTACGACTTCCACCCGCCGACAAATTACTTCCCGCTGATTGTCCACGAGGCGCTGATGATTGAACCGACCGAAACGGAAAACAAAGCCACCCTCGACCGCTTCGCCGAGGCGCTGATTGCGATTGCCGGGGAAGCCAAAACCAACCCCGAACTCATCAAAAGCGCCCCGCACAAAACCCCCTTTGGCCGCATGGACGAAGTTCGCGCTGCCAAAGAATTGGTGCTGTGCTGCTGGCTGCCCGATTCAATCGGCAGTGAACAGTAATCCACAGTTTTCAACCCGACAGGTGACGGCCATCCCGCAGATGACCGTCACCTGTTTAATTCCCTGTGATAAACTTCACGCGCAACCCACTACCCGAAAGGAAGAGAACCATGTGCGGAATTTTTGGCATTGTCACGAAAAAAGAACAGCCCCTCGGCCAGATTTTGACCGAAGCGGCGGAACGTCTCACCTATCGCGGCTATGACTCGGTCGGCG
>JAVHNW010000094.1:0-22340 GCA_036169755.1 bacterium
TTCAGACGCCGCTCCCGCCGCGGAAGAAGAAATCCCCTCGTTTGAAGAAATGTTTAAACTGCGCCCCGAATCCGTTCGCCCGATGGAAGAAGAGAGCGAAGAAAGCAAAAAGAAAGGCAAAAAAGGCAAGAAGTCGGTTGAATACCAATTTGACGAAAGCCGCGGTGAAGTGGTTGGCCGTAAAAAACATAAACGCGGTGACGCTGGTTGGGAAGAAGAACTGTAACCAAGCCAACCGACCATCGGGCGGTTGGGGTGAATGGCGTGAACACAAAAACGAAACATATTCCGCAACGAACTTGTGTGGGTTGCCGCGCGGCGCTTTCAAAGCGCGCCCTGGTGCGCGTAGTGCGGCGCCCAGAAGGTGTACAGATTGACCCGACCGGGAAACTGGCGGGCAGGGGCGCCTATTTACATTCTCAGCGCTCGTGCTGGGAACGTGGTCTGAAAGGGGCGTTGGCGGCTGCCCTGAAAATGACGCTAACGCCCGAAGACCGGCAGCGGCTGGAAGCATATCTCGCCAGCCTGCCGGAAGAAGCCGCACAATCTGCGGGAGAATGAGTATGTGACTGATTTTTTGCTCACAGGCCATTTTCTCGTTGACGTAATTCTTTGTTGGAGGTGTCCTGATGAGCGAGAAACGTATTGAACTTCCGGCGGGTTTGTCTGTCCGCGATTTTGCCCAGAAAATTGAAGTCAGCCCGATTGACATTATCAAAAAATTGATGTCCAACGGCGTCATGGCGAGCATTAATCAGGTGGTGGATTTTGACACCGCCGCCGTAGTGGCGGCTGAATTTGGCTATGAAGCCGTCCCGGAACAAAACCAGGAACCAGAAAAAATTGAAAGCGGCGAAGTGCCGCTTTGGCGCCAAAAAATTGCCAGCGAAAAAGACGGCGACCTGAAGCCGCGCCCGCCCGTCATCACCATTTTGGGCCATGTTGACCACGGCAAAACCTCGCTGCTGGACGCTATCCGCCAGACCAATGTGGCTGGTGGCGAGGCGGGCGGCATCACCCAGCACATCGGCGCCTACCAGGTGGAAAAAGAAGGCCGCCTGATTACCTTTCTCGACACCCCCGGCCACGCCGCCTTTACCGCGATGCGCGCACGCGGCGCCCAGGGCGCGGATATTGTGGTGCTGGTCGTTGCCGCCGATGACGGCGTAATGCCCCAAACCAAGGAAGCGATTGCCCACGCCAAAGCCGCCCGCGTCCCGATTATCGTGGCGCTCAACAAAATTGACAAAGCCAACGCCAACCCCGACCGTGTCAAACAGCAGCTGGCCGAACAGGAACTCGTCCCGGACGACTGGGGTGGCAATGTGACCGTTGTGCCGGTTTCTGCCAAGCAAAAACAAGGCATTGGCGATTTGCTGACCGCCATTCTGCTGGTCGCCGATTCGATTGACATCCGCGCCAACCCGCAGGGCAAGGTCATGGGAACCATCATTGAATCGGAACTGGACAAAGCCAAAGGCGTGATGGTGACTCTGCTGGTGCAAAATGGTACCCTCAGAAATGGCGATATTGTCGTTGCCGGAACCGCCTACGGGCGTCTGAAAGCTGTGTTCGATTATCGCGGCAAGCCGGTTCAAAAAGCCCCGCCCGCCACCCCGGTGCGCGTGATGGGCATCACCGGAGTTCCCTCTGCGGGAGAAATTTTTGAAGTCTTCGCCAACGAACGCGAAGCGCGCGAAGTTGTGCTCAAACGCCAGCAGGCCAATAAAGAACAATCCATCACCGCCAAACTTTCATTGGAAGATTTATTCGCCAAATACAAGGCGGGCGAATTGATGGAACTGCGCCTGATTCTGAAAGCCGATGTGCAAGGCTCGCTGGAGCCGATTGTCAAGGAAGTCAACAACCTGGCTTCGGGCGAGATTGCCGTCAAAGTGCTGCACGCCGAAACCGGCAACATCGGCGAAAATGACGTCATGCTGGCCTCGGCCTCCAAAGCCGTCATTGTCGGCTTCAACGTTCAGGCCGAAGTCGCTGCCCGGCGCCTGGCCGAGGCCGAGGGCGTTTCCATCCGCCTGTACGACGTCATCTACCGCATGACGGAAGATATCGAAAAAGCGCTCAAGGGCATGCTTCAGCCCGAATTTACCGAAAAAGTGACCGGCAAGGCCCAGGTTTTGGCGGTTTTCCCGGTTTCCAAAGTTGGCAAAATTGCCGGATGCCGCGTGCTGGAAGGTGAGATTCGCCGCAACGGTAAAGTGCGCCTGATGCGCGGCGCCGACCTGGTTTATCAGGGTGAGATTTCCTCGCTAAAACACGAAAAAGAGGATGTGCGCGAAATGCGCCAGGGTTTTGAATGCGGCGTCAACCTGAAAAACTTTAACGATGTCATGGTTGGCGACCTGCTCGAATGTTACGTTTTGGAAAAAACAGTCTAGAGGAAGAATGCCATCTGGAGTACGTCTACAACGCATTGCGGACCGCATCCGCCAGGAAATTGCGGAAATGCTGCTGAAGGAAATCAGCGACCCGCGCCTGACTCTCGTCTCGGTGACGGATGTGACCGTAGACCGCGAGCTGGCCTTCGCTGATATTTACGTTTCGGCGGTGGAGGGTGAAACCCGCTCGAAGGAAATTTTGGCTGGAATGGAAAGCGCCAGGGGCTTTTTCCGCCGTGAACTGGCCGGGCGGGTGGATTTGCGCGCCATGCCGCGCCTGCGCTTTCACTGGGACCCCACCCCCGAAAACGCCGACCACATGGAAAAACTCTTTGCTCAAATCCGCAAAGAGCGCGAAGATGGAACAAAGGAATAAGACAAAGCATGAACGAAATTGTTGCCCAGATTGGACAAAAGTTTGCTGCCGCGCAAAATATCTTAATCGTTTCGCATGTCCGCCCAGATGGAGACGCCATCGGCGCACTGCTTGGCCTGGGGCTGGCGCTGCGCGCCGCCGGGAAAAATGTCGAAACCGTGCTGACGGATGGCGTCCCCGGCTCCTTCCGTCACCTGTCGGGCAGCGACCAGGTGAAGAAAACGCCCGAAGCCCCCTTTGATTTGTTCGTCACGGTGGATTGCGCGGATTTTCGGCGTACCGGCAAGCAGTTTGAAAACTATCGCAAACCCGATGTGAACATTGACCACCACGTCACCAATGAGCGTTTTGGTGAACTGAATTTGATTGAACCCGAATCAGTCGCCACCAGCGCCGTTCTCACCGATCACCTGCCAGAGTGGGGTCTGACCATCAGCCGCGCAGTGGCCGAAAATTTGGCAACCGGCATCGTCACCGATACGCTTGGGTTCCGCACTTCCAACACCAGCCCGGCCTGCCTGCGTCAGGCGGCGGTGTTGATGGAAACGGGCATCAATCTGCCGGAACTGTACGACATTGCGCTCAACCGCCGCAGTTACACCGCCGCGCATTATTGGGGCAGCGGCCTGGCGACCTTGAAAAGTGAACATGGCATTGTCTACGCCACGCTGACGGTGGCCGAGCGCAAGGCCTGTGGCTACGGCGGAAACGATGACGCCGACCTGATTAATCTCATCTCCACCATCGAAAAACACAAGATTGGCATGGTGTTTGTCGAACAAAGCGACAGCCACGTCAAAATTTCGTGGCGCGCGCTTCAGCCGGGGGTGGATGTTTCGGGCCTGGCGAAATCTTTCGGCGGGGGCGGGCATCAGGCCGCCGCCGGGGCTGATATTCCCGGTACGCTGGCCGAGATTCAGCCCAAAGTGTTGCAGGCCACGCGCGATATGCTACAATCTCTTTAAGGGGGCATCTTCTCGAGGAGGCTCAAATGGACGAAAATGAATTAAAAAATGCAATCGCAGGCGCGCTCGTGGTGGATAAACCCACCGGAATGACATCGCACGATGTCGTCAATGCCATTCGTTTTGGCACTGGCATCCGCCGCGCCGGTCACACCGGCACGCTCGACCCGCGCGCTTCGGGCGTGCTGGTGATTCTCGTCGGCCCGGCAGTGCGTCTGAGCGAATATGTTTCCGCCGCCGACAAACGCTATCAGGCGATTATTCGCATGGGCGCGTCCACCGATACCTACGATGCGGAAGGCCGTTTCACCCGTCAGCCGGAAATTTCTCCACTCAACATCACCGAGGAGCAGTTTGACGCCGCCCTCCAAAACTTTGTTGGCGAAATTGAGCAGACCCCGCCGCCTTATTCCGCCGTCAAACTGCAGGGACGCCGCGCCTACGACATGGCGCGCCGCGGTGAGGAAGTCGAAATTGCTCCGCGTAAAATCACTGTTCACCACCTCGAAATTTTGGAATGGGCCCCGCCCGAAGTGGTGGTGGATGTGCATTGCTCTTCCGGCACCTACGTCCGCTCCCTCGCCAACGACCTGGGCAATACCCTCGGCTGCGGCGGCTACCTGGTGGGCCTGCGCCGCACCAAAAGCGGGCGCTTCAGCCTGCGAGACGCCGTCCCGCTGCGGAAACTCCAGGAAGCCTTCCGCGCCGGAAACTGGTACCAATATCTGATTCCCGCCGCCGAAACCCTGGCCGATTGGCCCGCTCTCGAACTGACTCCCGAACAAGTGGACGCCGTCTCTCACGGTCATCGCATGCCCGCTCCCGCCGATGTGCAGGTCGGCCCCAAAAACCTGGTGCGTGGCGTCAGCATGGCCGGTGAACTGATTGCCCTGATGGAACTCGACCCCTCCACGCTCGAACTTCAGCCCAAAAAGGTCTTTCTCTCGTAGCCATGACCCATCTGCGCTCCCTGGAAGCCCTCGCCCTGCAAAATTCCTGGCTGACCATCGGCGTCTTTGATGGCGTCCACCGTGGTCATCAGGCCATCATTCAACAACTGACGGCAGGCGCCCATGCCAGCGGCGCGCCTGCCGTTGTGCTTTCCTTCCACCCGCACCCGGCCAGCATCCTGGCAGACATCGAAATCCCCTGCCTGACCACTCCCGAAGAACGCGCCGCTCTGCTCGCCGCCCTGGGCGTGGACTACGTCATCACCCTGCCCTTCAGCCGCGAGCTGGCTGCCCAAAGCCCCGAAGAATTTATGGCCGCCATTGCCGCGCCGCTCGGCCTGCGCCAGCTGCTGATTGGCTACGATTTCGCCCTCGGCAAAAATCGCGCCGGAACGCCCGAGCGCCTGACGCAAATTGGCAAACAATTGGGATACGAGACTCGTCTCTTGCAGGCGATTCAGGCTGAAGGGGTAATTCTTTCCTCCAGCCGGGTGCGCAGACTGCTCCAAAGCGGCGAAGTGGCCCAGGCTGCCGCCATCCTTGGGCGTTTCTACACGCTGACCGGGCCGGTCGTCCCCGGAGACGGGCGCGGGCGCACGATTGGCATTCCCACCGCCAACATGGATTTCCCCGCCGGAAAATTGCTGCCCGCCCGCGGCGTGTACGCCTGTCGCGCGGGGGTGAACGGGAAAATTTACCCGGCGCTGGTCAACATCGGTTTGCGCCCCACGTTTACCAGCGGCGATCCGGCTCCGCGTGTGGAAGCCCATCTGTTGGATTTTTCCGCCAATTTGTACGGGCAGGCCATGCAGTTGGAATTTGTCCATTATTTGCGCAGCGAACAAAAATTTGCCTCCGCCGAGGCGCTGGTTGCTCAAATTCGCGCGGATATTGAACAGGCGCGAAGAATCAATCTGGCCTGACCCGCAACAGCGTCACCTCGGCGCGGTCCTAATCTCGCGCCGAGGTAGCGCAAACCTATGGTTTGTAGCGCAAGTCGGAGACTTGCGCTACAGGGACGCGGCCATCGTTGGAAAAGCAAAGCGCCCGCTCCATTTTTTGGGGGCGGGCGCTTTGCTTATGACGAAAGAATTATTGCGCGGCAGTTTTTTCCAGCGGCGCTTTTTTGGGGAAGAATTTTCGCCACAGCCAGCGAAAAACACGCCAAAGCAGGGCCAGTGTAGCCAGCAGCAGCGCCCCGGCTGGCAGGATGAAAATCACCAGCGTAATCAAAAAGTCGCCAAAGCCTTTGAGAAAGTTAATCAGCAGCTGCAGCGCATCGCGCGCAGTGCCTTGCGGGCGCCAGCCGCCAACTTCCAGCGGCTGAACGCTGGCCTCGGCAATCAGGCTGAGGTTGATGGCCGAAAGCGCCACAGATTGCTCGTAATAGTTCATTTGGCCTTTGATGATTTCGATTTGTTCGCGGATGCTGGTCAGTTGGTTGAAAACGTTGAGCGTTTCGTCTGCGCTGCTGGCCTGATTCATGATTTGCGTCAGTTGTTTTTCTGCGCTTTCCAGGTTGCGCAGGCGCGAGCCCAGGTCGGTGTATTCGCCGGTTACATCCTGGCCGGAGCGATTTTCGGCGGTGACTTCCACCGCGCCCTGTTTGATTTGCGCCAGGGCCTGCTCCAGTTTTTCCTGCGGCACGCGCAGCACGATTTCAGCGCGCGGGGCCTTGCTGCCATTTTCCAGGTAGGTTTCGTAGAGGTTGGTGGAAACAACGTAGCCGCCCAGGCTTTCTGCCAGGCGGCTGATGTCGTTGAGGCTGCTTTGCGGGTCGGCCACCGTCAGCGTCAGGTTGACGTTTTGAATGACCATGCGCTCGATGGCTGGGGAGGCGCTGTTGGCAACGGCGCTGCCAGCGGCGCTTTCGCCTACGGATGGAGCGGCAGGCAGTTGCGGCAGCGCGTCCTTTTGCGTGACAAATTCTTGGGCGGGGGCTTCCGGTGCAGATGCGCAGGCGGCGAGCAGCAGGGCGAGAACAATCAGGGGAAGAAAAATTTTTTTCATGGCAATCCGGCTTTCTGCAGGTGATTTTCTTTCAGACGCCGCAAGCGCCCGCTTGGTTCCCGTTATCTACCAGCCTTCAGCCAGGCGCACGGCGTGTTTTTCGGGCAGGCCGGCGGCGCGGATGCGTTTTTGAACGGATTGAATGTCGTAGGCGATGCGGCGCGGCTGCCAGCTGCGGGCTTCGGGGTCGAAGATGGCGTAGGCGGCGCGTGGGTCGCGGTCGCGTGGCTGTCCGGCAGAACCGGGGTTGAGGATGGCGCGCGGGCTGAGGCGCAGGGTTTCGCCGGGTTTGGGAACTTCGAGCGAGACGCGGTCGCGTTTTTCATCCAGTTGGAAAAGGCATTGGATGTGTGAGTGGCCGACGAAGCAGAAGGAGGTGTCGAAACTTTCGAAATTGAGCCGGGCAATCAGCGTGTTGAGTACATATTCCCAGATCGGGTCGCGCGGGCTGCCGTGCGCCAGGGTGACATCGCCACGGGTGAGGATGTCTTGCGGCAGGCTGGAAAGGTAGGCCAGGTTTTCGGGGCTGAGGGATTTTTTCTGCCAGAGCAGGGATTTGCGGGCGTCGGTGTTGAAGACGGTGTCGTCCATTTGGCCGAGGACGGCGACATCGTGGTTGCCGAGCAGGCAGGTGAGGTTGGGGATGGCGCGTATGCGCTCAACCACGGCGTTGGGGTCGGGGCCGTAGCCGATGATATCGCCCAGGCACCAGGTTTCATCCACGCTGCCGGTTTCGGCCAGGATGGTTTCGAGCGCGGTCAGGTTGGCGTGAATGTCGGAAAGGACGAGAATTTGCATCAAGACTCCAATTTTGGGGCGATGTGCGCCAGGATGGCCTCGGCGGCCTGGGTTTTGCTCATCAGGGGCAGCGCTTCGCGCTGGCCTCCGGCAAAGAGCAGGGTGATTCGGTTGGTTTCCACGCTGAATCCGGCATCGCTGGCCGAGATGTCGTTGGCGGCGATGAAATCCAACTTTTTGGCGCCGAGTTTGGCGGCGGCGTTTTCGAGCAGGTCGCGGCTTTCGGCGGCGAATCCGACTACGACTTTGAGACGGGGCAGGCTGGCGCGGCGGCTGGCGACTTCGGCCAGAATGTCGGGCGCGGGGAGCAGTTCGATTTTGGGCAGGCCGTCACGCTTTTTAAGTTTGTCGGGCGCGGGGTTTTTGATTTGGAAATCGGCGACAGCGGCGGCCATGAGCAGCGCATCGGCTTCGGGCAGGGCGGCCAGCACGGCGTTCAGCATTTCCTGTGCGCTGCGGACTTCGATAAGTTGTGCGCCGGTTGGCGGGGTGAGCGCGGTGGGGTGGCTGATGAGGGTGACTTGTGCGCCCAAATCTAGCGCGGCCTGGGCGAGGGCATAGCCTTGTTTGCCAGAGGAACGGTTGGTGAGGTAGCGCACCGGGTCTATCGCCTCCTGGCTGCCTCCGGCGCTGATGATCAGGCGGCGCCCGGACAGTTTCCCGCCGCGCGCTAAAATCAGTCGCAGCTGGCCGAGCAGGTCGGCGGGTTCCATCATGCGTCCGAGGCCGTTCAGACCAGAAGCCATGCGTCCGCTTTGGGGGCCGAGGAGAATTGCGCCGCGCTCCTGCAGGGTGGCGACATTTTGGCGTGTGGCGGGGTGGTCGTACATGCCCACGTCCATGGCGGGAGCCAGGGCGAGCGGTTTTGTTCCCAGCGCCAGCGCGGTGAGGGTGAGCAAATGGTCGGCCCGGCCTTGCGCCAGGCTGGCGAGGGTATTGGCGCTGCAGGGGGCGACCAGCATTAAATCGGCCTGGTGCGCCAGCCCGAGGTGCAAGACATGCGCCTGCCCGCCCCACAGGTCTGCATCGGTGAAGGCGGGCTGCCCGGTGACGGAGGAAAAGGTGAGCGGGGTGATAAATTTTTCGGCGCCGGGGGTTAAAACGGCCTGTACCTGGGCACCCTGCTGGGTTAATTTGGAGGCCAGGTCGGCGGCTTTGTAGCTGGCAACCGAGCCGGTGACTCCCAGAAGAATGTGTTTTCCCTCGAAGATGGACATGGCCGAATTATACCCGATGGCAATTTTTCGGGCATTCAGGTCGGTTGTATTAAAAACGGGACGCCGCCTGATTTTTCAAGCGGCGCCCCGTTTTGATGAGGCTTTTTACAGAGGCACAATTTTTCCCGTCAGCAAGAGCAGGGTTGGGCCGGCAATGCAGGCCAGCGCCAGCAGAAGAACGGCCAAAATCAGGCGCTGCGCGGGCGTCAGGCGCGGAAGTTTGAAGGCCGTTTTTGGAACGCGGCGCGAAACGGCGCGGGTGGTGACCGCCGGGGCTGTTGATTCCTCTTCGGCTTTGGGAGTTTGAAAGTAGGCGGAGGATTCGCTGTCTTTGCGCAGGTCGTCAAACATGGGAAAAGTATACCGCACTCGGTTGAGAATTGCGCCTTTTTGAAAGGCGGGTAGCGCAATTCTCAACCGTGGGTATGCTATATCACAGCGGGCGCAGGTGGATTTCGCCGAAGTGGAGGCTTTGTTCGGCGCCAGAAACATCCAGCCGCAGGCCGCCATCCGGCTGCAGGCCGAGAATTTTGCCGGTGAGCGGGGCGCTGTTTTCGCTCCAGACGCGCACCGCCTGGCCGCGAAAGGCGAGGCTTTCGTCCCAGCGGCGCAGAAATTTTTCAGAGGCCAGTTCCGCGCGTTGGAGCAGGATTTCTTCCAGCAGGGCTTTGAGCAGCTCAAAGCGCGAGAGGTCGGACGGCCCTTCGGCGGCCAGGCAAGTGGCCGGGAAGTTTAATCCCTCGGCAGGCGGAACGGAGGCGGGGGCAACGTTGACGCCGATGCCCATAATCAGGCTGTCCATTTTTCCTCCCAGCCAGACGCTTTCCGTCAAAATTCCGGCGGCTTTTTTGCCGTTGAGCAGGATGTCGTTGGGCCATTTGATTTGGGCGGAAAGTTGATATTTTTGCAGAGCGTTGACCAGGGCGACTGCCGCCAGCCCGGTGAAGCGCCCCGCCTGGGCCTGTTCGGCGGGGGTCGGGCGAAAGATGAGGCTGAGGGCCAGCGCCGCGCCCGGAGGGGTGAACCAGCGCCGCTTGGCGCGTCCGCGCCCGGCGCTTTGTTCATCGGCAATGACCAGCGAAAAATCCGGCGCTCCGGCGGCGGCCCAGGCCAGGGCTTCGTCATTGGTGGAGCCGATGCTGGAAAAATAACGCAGGCCGCCCAGGGGCAGCCCGCGCAAACTGTTACGAAATTGCGTTTCGCTCACGGTAAAACGTACCAGGGGCTGATGTTGCCGCCGCCCTGGCGAACTTCAAAGTGCAGGTGGGCGCCAAACGAGTTGCCGGTATTGCCCGCCAGACCAATTAACTGACCTGCGCCCACGCTTTGGCAAACGCTGACGTTGATTTGGCTGAGGTGGGCGTAAACCGTCAGGTAGCCGGTACCGTGGTCAATGGCGATGACGTTGCCGTAGCCGCCGTTCCAGCCCCCGGCGGCTTTGGTAACCACGCCGCTGTCGGCGGCGTAGACTGGCGCGCCCTCCCCGGCGGCAATATCAATGCCCAAATGGCCGGGGAAATAGTCATTGCCAGAAAGAAAGTGATTGCCGCTCGGCCAGATGAAGCCGCCGCTGCCGACCGCCCCGCCCGCCCCGCAGGCGCCGCTGATGCCGGCGGTGCCGGTTCCGCTGCCGCGCGTGGTGACTGGCAGCAAAATGGCCTTCGATTCGCGCCAGCCGCCGGGGAGCATGACCCATTCGCCGGGCGTGAAGGTTGGGTTGGTCAGGTCAACATTGTTGCCGGGCCAGGTGAGAATATCGTTGAGGTTGGCCTGGTATTCGGCGGCGACTGCTTCGGGGGTGTCGCCCTCCTTCCACTGGTAAAGCAGGCCATCTGTCGGCGGGATGCTCAGTTCCTGGCCGGGTTTCAGGCTGTGTGGGTCGTCTTCCAGCACTTCGTAATTGGCCCACAACAGGGTTTCGGGTTTGACGTTGAAACTTTTGGCAATGGCGAAGAGCGAATCGCCGCGCATGACGGTGTGCTGAATGACGGCGTAGCGCGGACGCTCGGGGATGATGGTTTTGAGAGTCAGCGCGCGCCCGATGGCGAAATCGCTGGCGAGGGGCGGGGAGGCCGGGTCGGCGGGGGAGGCTGTCGGCTGGGATTCGCCGCCCGCAGCGGGAGCGGGCGCGGCTGCCGGTTGGGAGGCGGGGCGGGAAAAGATTCCCAGCCGCCAGGCGGTGAATCCGCCCAGGGTGGCAATCATCAAAAAGGTGATTCCCCAACTGATAACGGTAAATGTACGGCTGGAAAGGTTCATTTTTTACAGATTGTCGTGCAGGGTTTCGAGGAAATCCATGTTGTTTTTGGTTTTTGACAGGCGGTTGATGATGGCTTCGGTGGCGATGATGGGGTCCATGCCAGCCCCGGCGGGCGGGTTGGAAATCATTTGTGAATACATGCGGCGCATGGTCCAGACGCGCTGCAAAATATCGGGCCCAAGCAGCAGGTCTTCGCGGCGGGTGGAGGAGCGGTCAATATCCACGGCGGGGAAGGTGCGGCGTTCCTGCAATTTGCGTGAGAGGTGCAGTTCCATGTTGCCGGTGCCTTTGAATTCTTCGTAGACGATGTCGTCCAGGCGTGAGCCGGTGTCCACCAGGCAGGTGGCGACGATGGTCAGCGAGCCGCCTTCTTCAATGTTGCGCGCGGCGCCGAAGAGGTGTTTGGGCGGGTAGAGCGCGGAGGGGTCCATGCCGCCAGAGAGGGTGCGCCCGGAGGGGTTGACCGTCAGGTTGTAGGCGCGCGCCAGGCGGGTGATGGAATCCATCAAAATGACGACGTGCCGTTTGATTTCGACCAGGCGTTTGGCGCGTTCCAGGGCGATTTCGGCGGTGCGGACGTGGCTGGTGACGGGTTCGTCAAAGGTGGAGGCGATGACTTCGGCATCCACCGAGCGGTCCATGTCGGTCACTTCTTCGGGGCGTTCGCCAATCAGGGCGATAATCAGGTGGACATCGGGGTATTGGGTGGAGATGGCGTTGGCGATTTGTTTGAGGATGGTGGTTTTCCCGGCTTTGGGCGGAGAAACAATCAGCCCACGCTGTCCGCGTCCGATGGGGGCAATCAGGTTGATGAGGCGGGTGGAGAGGACATCGCCGCGGGTTTCCAGGTCAAAGCGTTTGTCGGGGAAGATGGGGGTCAGGTTTTCAAATTTGGCGCGGTAGCGGGCTTCTTCGGGGTCAATGCCGTTGACGCTTTCTACTTTAATCAGCCCCCAGTGGCGTTCGCTTTCGCGGGGCGGGCGCACATGGCCCAAAATCAGGTCGCCGGGGCGCAGGTCGTAGCGCCGCAGTTGAGCCTGTGAGACGTAGACATCCTCGTCGCTGACGCTGTAACGCGCCGAGCGCAGGAAGCCGACACCTTCGTCCATAATTTCCAAAATGCCGCCGCGGATTTCCAGCCCTTCGCGGGCGGCTTCCTCCTGGCGCAGGCGGATGACGAGCGCTTCTTTTTTGAGGCGGTTGGCGTTTTCAATGCCAAATTCCCGCAGGGCAATGGCGCGCAGCTCGGCCAGCGGTTTGCTTTCAAGTTCGAGTATGTTCATGATTCTCTCAATGCGTTGGGAATGTGAAAATGACGCCTGCGTGGCAGGACGTTGTGTTTTAAACGGGTTGTGAAAAATGGAATTTTAAATTCATCAAAAGTGGGCTTGCCACCCGGCCTCACCCCAGGAAACGGCACAGTGCAAGCAATTTGTGGCAGTACGGGGAAATTTCCCGCATTATAGCACAGAGAAGCGGAAAGTTACCCGGCGCTTTTCTCGGCTGGTGTTTTGGTGACCAGCACTTTGTCCACGCGCTTGCCGTCCATGTCCACCACTTCGAGGCTGAGGCCGTTCCAGTCGAAGCGGTCGCCGGTGGCGGGGACGCGCCCCAGCTGAATCATGACAAATCCGCTCAGCGTTTCGTATTCTTCCTCGTCTGGCAGGTGGCGCAGGTTGAAAATTTCTTTGAAATCTTCAATCGAAATCAGGCCGTCCAGCAGCCACGAGCCGTCCTGGCGCTGCGTGGCCTGGGGTTCGCTGTCCATGTCGCCGACAATTTCTTCGAGAATGTCGTAAATGGTCAGCAGGCCCTGCACGGAGCCGAATTCGTCCACCACCAGCATGCTTTCTGCATCGCCAGATTTGAAAAGTTCCAGCGCGCGCGAGGCGAGGGCGCTTTCGGGGATGTAGACGGGGATTTGCAGGTTTTGTTTGAGTTCGAGCGGTTTGCCGTTCAGGCTTTCCAGCAGCAGGTCGCGCGCTTCGATAATGCCGAGTACGTTATCCAGGCTGTCTTCGCAGACGGGAAAGCGCGAGTAAAGATTGGTTTCGATTTCGGCGCGAATTTCTTCGGGGCTGTCGTTTACGTCCAGCCAGGCGATTTCGCTGCGCGGCGTCATCAGTGAGCCGACACGCCGGTCGCTGAGGCGAAAAACGCCCTGCACCATGTCTTGTTCCGCCGCCTGGAAAACGCCAGCCTGCGTGCCCTGGTCGAGTAAAACCTGCAGTTCTTCCTCGGTGACGGGTAGTTCCTGGCCGGGAGTTACGCCAAGCAGGCGTACCAATAAATCGGTGATGGCGCTCAGCAGGTTAACCAGCGGGGCGAAGATGCGCGAGACGAGGTTCATCGGCCCGGCCATGCTTGAGGCGATTTGTTCCGGGTTTTGCAGGGCCAGCCGTTTGGGAACCAATTCGCCCAAAATGAGCGAAAAAAGAGTTATCAGCGTGACGACGATGCCCAGCGCGAGCGATTGCGCGTAGGGATGCAAAATTTCCACTTTGAGCAGCTGCAGCGCCAGCGCGTCAGCGATGGTCGCGCCGCCGACAGCGCCAGCCAGCACCCCAATCAACGTGATGCCGACCTGGATGGTGGAAAGGAAAATGTTGGGGTTTTCGGCCAGGCTGAGCGCGGTTTGTGCGCCACGCTCGCCTTCATTGACGCGCTGTTGCAGACGGGCTTTGCGCGAGGAGAGGACAGCGATTTCGGCCAGCGAAAAGACTCCGTTGAGTAAAATGAGAATGAAGATGATGAAAATTTCCAGACCGATATTCATGAAAAACAGTTTTTCCCTTAGAAAATTTCGAGGCCGCTGCCTGTGACTGCCTCGCCGATGACCCATGCCGGCTGATTAAGTTCCTGCGCGCGGGCCAGCAGGGCGCTCAGTTTTTGTGGCGGGACGGCCAGCAGCAGTCCGCCGCTGGTTTGGGCGTCAAAGAGCAGCATTTGGTGAATCTCGTCAATTGTCGGGGCGAAGTGGGTAAATTGCCCAAAGTGTAGTTTGTTATCCGCCGAGCCGCCGGGGAAGGTGTAGGCCTGGGCGTATTTTTCGGCGCAGGAAAGCAACGGGATGCGCGAATAGTCCAGCCGGAAGCCGAGCCCCGAAGCGGAGGCCATTTCCCAGCTGTGGCCGAGCAGGCCAAAGCCGGTGATGTCGGTTGCGGCGCGCAGGCCGAGTTCATTCGCCAGTTGTCCGGCGCCCGCATTCAGGCGGCTCATCCAGCCGATGACCTCCTGGGTGTCAGCGGGCGAGGCCAATTCGCGTTTGAGCGCGGTGGTGGTGACGCCGAAGCCGAGCGGTTTGGTGAGGACGAGCGTATCGCCGGGTTGGACGCCATTTTTGGTCATCAAGTGGCGCGGGTCAACGAAGCCGAGCGCCACCAGCCCGAATTTGGGTTCCTTGTCTTGCACGGTGTGACCGCCCACCACGACTACGCCTGCTTCGCAGCATTTTTCTGCGCCGCCGCGTAAAATTTCTCCATTGATTTCGGGCGGCAGGTCGGGCGGCAGGGCGGCGATATTCAGCGCCAGGAAGGGTTTGCCGCCCATGGCGTAGATGTCGGAGAGGGAGTTGGCGGCGGCGATGGCGCCGTATTCGTAAGGCGTATCAACCACCGGGGTGAAGAAATCGGTTGTTGCCACCAGCGCGCGCGAATCATCCAGCCGCCAGACGGCAGCATCGTCTGGGCCAGCGAGGCCGACCATTAAATCGGGGTAGTTTTCGGCGTTAAAGGTATTTTTGATGGGGCGCAGAACCTGCGCCAGCGTTTCCGCATTCAGTTTGGACGCTCAGCCAGCGCAGCTGGAGAGGGTTGTCAGGCGTACCTGGCGGCCCGAAGTGGGGATTTCGTTCATGGTCGGCCTCCTTTCTGGAAAAATTGGAATAAAACTTCCGAAGTCCGCCAGACTTCGGAAGTTAATTGTGTCGCCGCTTATTGTGGCAGTGGAATTGCCTGCCCGCTGGGCAGGGGCAGCAGGTAGGGCATATCGTTTGGCACCAGCATCACCTGAATGTTGGGCGCCAGTTTGGAAATGTATTGGTAGGTCAGCAGGTTGGGGTTATCCGCCAGGGCTGCGGCGATTAATTCCAGCGCCTTGGCCTCGGCATCCGCCTCAATCAGCCGCGCCTGAGCCGCGCCCTGCGCGGCAATCACCGCTGCATCGGCCTGGCCCTGCGCAACCTGACGCGCCTGCTCGGCTTCCTGTTTTTTGGATTCGACCACAAACTTGGCCTGCTGCGCCTGCTGTTCGGCGATTTGTTTTTGTTCCACTGCCAGCGCGTATTCATCGCTGAAGCGAATATTGCGCAGCACAAAATCCACCAACATCAGGTGGTTGGATGCCAGGCTTTGGGTGAGCGTATCGGTAATCATGGCTTCCATTTCCACCCGGCGGGTGGAAACCAGTTCTTCCACGCCGAATTGCGAAACCGCATCGCGGATGGAGCCGCGCGCCTGCGGGCGCACTACACCATCTTCATAGCGCCCCTGCCAGGTGATGTGCAGCGGAATCACTTCCGCCGGGTTGACCTGGTAAATGACGGATGCGTCAATAAATACAATTTGCCCGTCTTTGGTGCGCGCCTGAATCGAGTCATCGCCGGCAACCGAGCCCTCGGTTGCCGTGGACGACATGGTGTAGGTGGCGCGCGAAATCGAATACAGCCGCACCGTCTCGGCAAAAGGCAGCACCCAGCGCAGGCCGGGCTGAATGGCTTCCTGGCGCACGCCGCCTTCCGAAAAAGCCGAAAGCACCACGCCGCGCTCTTCCGGGGCCACGTACACAATCCCCGCCGAAGCCACCGAAAGCGCGGCTGCGCCCACAAAAACGCCTACCAGCAGCGAGGTCAAGCCCTTGGTGGGCTGATTGCGGCTGGCGCGCAGGCCAACAAATACCAGTACCAGCACAAATGCCAGCCAGGCCACGCCCGCCAGCAAGCCAACAAATTCAGCAATATTCATGGTTTCTCTCCTTGTTTGAAATGATTATAACGTGATAGCATGGCTTTATGCGCACCGGAACCGGTTACATTGAAGAAATCTTTCATGGAGAACGCGCCGCGCGTTTGGCTTGCGCCGCGAATCTGATTCCCGCGCCTGGGCAATTTGTGCTGGCCTGGGCTGATTCTGAACCAGACGCGCCGCTGCCGGTTCCCGTTTTTCAATCTGAATCCTGTACCGGCGGATTCTACGCTGGCGCGCCGCTGCCGCTTGCGTGGCAGCCTGGCACAGTTTTGCGCCTGACAGGGCCCTTCGGGCGTGGCTTTCACCTGCCGCCCGCCGCCCGCCGGGTGGCGCTGGCTGCCCTGGGCGCGACTCCCGCCCGCCTGCTGGCGCTTATTCGCCCGGCATTGGCGCAAGGCGCGGCTGTCTCGCTGCTCGCCGACACCTTGCCAGCGGCGGTTTTACCGCTCGCCGTAGAAATCCTGCCGCTGGCCGCCCTGAGCGACATCAGCCAGTGGGCCGACTACCTCGCGCTGGATTTGCCGCGTTCCGCCCTGCCTGGCCTTGACTTGCAAAAACTGGCCGCCTCCCTCAACCTGGAAATTTTGCTGGAAACGCCCCTGCCCTGCGGCGGCCTGGCCGAATGCGGCGTCTGCGCCGTGCGGGCGGGGCGCAAGGCCCTGTTAACATGCAAAGACGGCCCTGTTTTCGAGGGCCGTCACTTGATTTCTCGTTGAACTTGGAAATTACTGCCAGACGCGGAAAGAAGTCAATGAAGTGGATTTAAGTTCCTGATAGTAAACATCCACCTTGACCGTCACCAGGCTGCCATACGGCTGGTCGCGTACTTCAAACGGTAAAATTACCACGCCATATTGATTGGTTGGCAGGCTGATACTTTGTGGAACGCCGTTGGCCCAGTAAATGGTCACCACGGCAAAAGCGTCTTTCACCGGGCTGAGGGTCTGGTCTTGTACGACAACGTACACCGTTTGCGTATCGGTTGGCAGGGTGATGGCCTTCCAGACGAAGGCATGCGCCTGAATGGAAAGTATCCGAATTCCCTCATCGGGCCTGACCGGGGTCAATAAATTGGGGTCTTCCTGCATGGCGTCAAAATAAATTCGTCCAATGTCTGCCAATACCACGCGCTGACCTTCGCCAAATTCGGGGTACCACTCCAGCCGCGCGCGTTGAAAATATTGCACAATGCGCCCATTGGCAAACTCAAACCCTGAAACCGGCAGACCGAAAGTGGCCTCTCCGCCGTACCGGTCGAAAAAATTCAAAAAAGCGTAACAGACCGATTTTCCATTGCTGAAGACACGGCAGCCCACCGGGGTATAAACATTCAGGGTTCCGTTGCCTGGCGAATATAGATTCTCCCCTAAGTTGGAAAGTTTTACTCGCTGGCCTTCGGGATATTCTGGGTGAAATTCAAAACGCGCCCGGCTGAAATATTGAATTTGTCGTCCCGTATCCGGGTCGGTGAAGGCCTCCGTCAGCGGGTAGCCGAAGACGACTTGGGCGTCGGGAAACGTGTTGTAGAACTGCCAAAAATCACCGCGAACCGAATGCCCCGTTTCTGAGAAATAATGGCTGGTACCCTCTTGCGCCCCAACCCTGGTGGGGAAGGCAAAAAAGGCCAATAACAGGCCGAAAACGGTTAAAAAAACAGGCGCTCTCTTCACAATTTCATTATACAACAATCCTGCAATGCGATTGTAATGAAGCGCGGCTGTCAAAACTGTTTGCCTTGACCCCTTAAAAAGAGTGGCGCAAATTTTGCAATTTGCGCCACTCAGCTACCCTATTTTTTGCCAAATTTATTTTTGAGAACATCTTCCAGCGTGGGCTGGCCGATTTCTTGCAGTTCATAGCGCACGCGCTGGTAGGGCTTGTTGATTTTTAGGACGCGCGTCAGGTCAATTGGCGTGCCGATGATGACCATGTCTACATCGGCGGCATTGATGGTGGCTTCCAGGTCGCGGGTCTGCGCCTCGCCGTAGCCCATGGCGGGCAGGATGGGGCCGGTTTTGGGATATTTGACGTAGGTGGCGGCGATGGATTTGACCGCAAAGGGGCGCGGGTCCACGATTTCTTTGGCGCCAAAGCGGCGAGCGGCGATGTATCCGGCGCCGTAGGCCATCTCGCCGTGGGTCAGGGTTGGGCCGTCTTCGACTACCAGCACGCGCTTGCCCTGAATGGCGGCGGGGTCATCCACGAAAAGCGGGGAAGCGCCTTCGATGACGATGGCCTTCGGATTCATTTCGCGCAGGGCCTGGCGCACGGCGATGACTTTCTCCGGGTCGGCGGTGTCCACCTTGTTGATGACGAATACATCCGCGCTGCGGACGTTGGTTTCTCCGGGGTAATATTTCGACTCGTGACCGGCGCGATGCGGGTCAGCGACGACAATTTGCAGGTCGGAGACGTAGAAGGGGAAGTCGTTGTTGCCGCCATCCCACAGAATGATGTCCACTTCTTTTTCGGCCTGGCGCAAAATTTTCTCGTAATCCACGCCGGCATAAACGATGACGCCGTTGTCAATGTGCGGTTCGTATTCCTCGCGCTCTTCAATGGTGCATTCGTGTTTGTCCAGGTCGGCGTAACTGGCAAAGCGCTGCACTTCCTGTTTGACCAGGTCGCCGTAGGGCATGGGGTGGCGGATGGCGGCTACTTTGTAGCCCATGCCGCGCAGAATCAGGGAGACGCGGCGGGTGGTCTGGCTTTTGCCGGAGCCGGTGCGCACGGCGCAGACGGAGACAACCGGCTTGGTGGATTTGATTTGGGTGTAGTTCGTTCCCATCAGACGGAAATCGGCGCCGAGGGCGTTGACCAGCGAGGCTTTGTGCATCACATATTCGTGCGGCACGTCTGAGTAGGCGAAAATCACCTGCTGAATGCCGTGTTTTTTAATCAGTTCGGGCAGTTCGCTTTCGGCGTGGATGGGAATGCCTGCCGGGTACAGGTCGCCTGCCAGGGCCGCCGGATAGCGGCGGTCGTCAATATCGGGGATTTGGGTGGCGGTAAAAGCCACGACTTCGTAATCCTTGTTCCCGCGGAAGAAGGTGTTGAAGTTGTGGAAGTCGCGTCCGGCGGCTCCCATGATCAGGGTTTTGATGGGGGACATGCAATTTCTCCTTCAGAAAAGATGAATTTTCAGCGAGGGCTGTTGTGGCGCTTTGCCACGCGCTTTGAAACTTCGCTGATTTTTTCGTCTCCGGCAGCGCGCCGGAGCCGTCACATCACTTCTGGGGCTGTGATGCCCATAAGCGCCAATGTTTGGCAGAAATGCAGGCGGGCGCGATTATAACATTTGCCCGCCCCGGCGCAGGCCAGGGGCGGGCAAATAAAGATTACATCGCTTCCGGGGCGGTGATGCCCAGCAGAAACAGGGCATTTGTCAGCGCCTGGCGCGCCGCGGCTACCAGCCGCAAACGCGCCGTCTGAATGGATTCGCTTTCGGCCTGCAAAACGGGCACGGCGTGGTAAAAACTGTGGAAGGCGGCGGCCAAATCATAAACATAGGCCGCCACAATCAGCGGGCGATATTCCGCCGCCGCCTGCTGGACAACAGTTGGCAGGCGCGAGATTTGCTCGATTAACTCAGTTTCGTGGGTGGTGAATGGATAATCGAAATTCGCCGGAACGGGTTTTCCCGAATTTCGGATTGCGCTTCCCGATTTGCGCAAGATGGAATTTGCCCGCACGACTGCGTTTTGAATATATGGCCCGGTGCGCCCATCAAAACTGAGCGCCTCGTTCACATCAAAAATCATGTCTTTGTTGTTGTCCACCGACAGCATCGAATAGGCCAGCGCGCCCAGACCAATTTTTTGCGCGACACCCAGCCGCTCGGCTTCTGGCATGGATGGGTTCTTTTCGGCAATCGCTGCCAGCGCGCGCGCAATCGCCTCGTCGTAGACTTCCTTGAAGAGCGCCACCCGTCCGCGCCGCGCCGACATGGCGCCTTCCGGCAGGCTGACAAAACCATAGGCCAGGTGAAAACATTTTTCGGCCTGGGCGAAGCCCATCAGTTTGAGAATGGCGAAGGCCTGCTGAAAATGCAGGCTTTGGCGATTGTCCACCACGTAAATCGAGCGGTCAACATGGAATTTTTCAAATTTATCCTGCGCCAGCGCCAGGTCTTTCGTCAGATACAGCGAAGTGCCGTCCGAGCGCAAAATGACTGCCACGCGGAATTTTTCCTTGGTCAGCCCCAGTTTTTCGTCAATTTTGACAAGTACCGCGCCGTTTGGCCGCTCGTCTTCGGCAATTCCGCGCGCAATTAACTCGTCCACAATTTTCTTCGAGGCTTCGTCCACTTCGCTTTCAAAAAACCACTCGTCAATTTTTACATCCATCATTCGCAAAATATCGCGGAATTCGGCCAGGCTCCACTCGCGCGTTTCCAGCCAGAGTTGGCGCACGGCTGGCTCGCCCGCGTCCCAGCGGCGGTACAACTCGCGCCGCTCAGCATCGTAGGCTTCGCGCTGGGCGCGTTCTGCCGGGCTTTCATTTTCTTTTTCTGTCAGCAGGGCGGTCGCTTCAACGTAAATTTTCAGCAGCCACTGCCCGCGTTCATGAATCTCGCGCGGTTCCTGGCCGCGATAAAACTAGTCGTAGGCCCACAAAACCGTAATCACGCCCAGCCCCAAATCACCGGGGTAACTGGCGCGTATGGTTTCAAACCCGGCAAACTGCACAATTCGCGCCAGGCTTTCGCCCAAAATGGTATTGCGATAATGCCCGATGTGAAAAGAATGATGCGTATTCGGCTGCGCGTACTCGACCATCACACGCTCATTTTTGGGATCTCCCGCCCCGAAGCGGCTTTCTTCGGCCAGGACGGATTCCACCACCCGGCGGGCGTACTCGCCTGTGGAAAAGTACAAATTCAAGTAGCCGGAAACGGCCTCGCCGCGCGAAATGCCGGGCTGCTGGCCGAGGGCGTTTTTCACCGCCTCGGCGATTTGCTGCGCCCGCGCCGCCACCGGCGTCCCGTGGCTTTTTCCGCTGCGCGCCTCGAGGGCGGCGCTGGCGAAAAACGAAGTGGAAATACCCCATTCGCCGCTAAACGGAATGGGTTTCCACTTTAATTCGGCCAGTGGAATTGCGCTGGCGGCGCAAAAGGATTGAATTTGGGCTTCGATGGCCTGGGTTTCCTGCTTAAACATGCTGACCTTCCTGAAAAAAATCGCTTTGGCGTCCAATCGCTCCCGGCGTTGGCGTGCGCGGATTATATCAGACCCTTAAAAACGAACCGCCAGCCGGGTTGGGCTGGCGGCAAAAAAAAACAAAGCCTACGCCACTTTGATGAACTTCGCGGCGGGCGTGCCGCAGACCGGGCATTTTTCGGTCATCGGGCCTTCGTGCGTGTATCCGCAGAAGGGGCAGACGTAGTAATCCAGGCTGGCCTGGCCTTTTTCGAGGTTTGCCAGGGCCTTGCGGTACAACTGTTCGTGGCCTTTTTCGGCTTCGATGGCCCAGGTGAAACTGGTCAGCGCTTTTTTGCTGCCTTCTGCCTGAGCGTTGGCGATCATGGCGGGGTACATGCTGACGACTTCGTAGTTTTCGCCAGCGATGGCCGCCTGCAGGTTTTCGGCGGTCGAGCCGATTCCGCCCAGCGCCTTGAGGTGATTGGCGGCGTGAATGGCCTCGGCAGTGGCGGCGGCGCGGAAGAGTTTGGCAACCTGCGGCTGGCCGTCTTTTTCGGCGGCTTCGGCGAAGAGCAGGTATTTGCGGTGCGCCTGTGATTCACCGGCAAAGGCTTCCTTCAGATCATCAGTTGTTTTGCTCATGGGATTCTCCTTGAACTTGTGTGAAAGTGAGACAGGCTCATTAAAGCACAAATTTTGATATTGCAGCAAAACATGTGACAGAAATTACAAAAAGTAATGACGGGCTACCCGCCGAGAGTGGGCAGGCTTATTGCGGCCTGCCCACCGGAGTTATGCTTGGCGTCTATTTTTGAATCAAAGGCATAAACGCCCCATTGTAGGTATAGGTCACCTGGATGCCATACACGCACAACTGACCAGGATTGGCGCTATTTACCGGATACATGTCAATCCAGTACTCAGTGGTCTGGTTGTTGACCACCTCACTCATGGTATCCGAGATTGTCTGGTCACCGGCTGCGCCAGCGCTGGTTCCTGCAGATCCCCAATCGGTGCCTGCCTGTCTGCTATTCCACGGACGCGACACCAAATGCATAAACATAGTTCCACCAGAGTTGGCATTAAAATCTGCTACAAAAGCCGAAACCTGGGTGATGGTAACGCCATTCGGCAAATGCAGGGGATAGCGCAAGCTGTATTGTCCCCAAGAGGTGTTTGGCACGTTAATGTAGCGACAGTGGGTCGTGGCGTAGTCACCCACGGCAGGCGCCGGACCACTTCCAAGAACAGAGCCCACGG
>JAVHNW010000095.1:0-5215 GCA_036169755.1 bacterium
CCGAGCGCCTCGTCCACGCGCGCGCCCGGCGCAAGCCCCTCGCCGAGCGCTACCGCAACTGAAACCGCATCGCCCACCCCCAGCGAAACGCCATCGCCAAGCGCCTCCCCGCTGCCATCTGAGACCAGCCAGCCCGCCTCGGCCACGTCCACCCCCCTCAGCGAGGACTCTCCCACCGCCACCACCACGCCCCAATTCGTCAATTACAAGCGTTTGTGGCTGTACTATGATTCTTATGGCTTGTATCTTTACAACGCCTCCGATTCCAACCGCTCCATTTCCGCGCTTTCGCTGGAACGCTTGCTGGGTGACGGAACGGGCGCGAATTTATTTTCGGGTAACGAATGGTCGGCTTTTTATAGAACGCTGCACCCGGGGCGCTGTATGCGCGTTGAAATTCAGGGCAATCCCAACGCCTACCTCAACCCGCCGATTTGCAAAAATTACTATCTCGCCACCCGCAGCCTGCCCGCCAACAGCCCGTTAATTTTTTGGACGCTGACGCCGGAAAGCCAGGGATTCCGCGTGCTGTGGCAGGGTCAGGAAGTGGGGACTTGTGACCTGGCCGCTGGATTTTGTGAAGTTTTCATCCCGTGAGCGCAAAAAAAGAGAAGGCTGACTCCAAGGCCAGCCTTCTCTTTTTGGATAAAGATAAAATTTACTCGCCCGCTGTGGGCGGAATCTCACTCGAATCCGTCCTCGCTGGTTGCGGGGAGGCAGAAACAAGCGGCAGGCGCGTGCCGAAGCGGGTCATCAACACGGCGCCAAGGCCCATCAACGAGATGACCGCGTCCAGCACCCAGCCAACGCAGGGGATGGTCCCGATACTGTTGGCGACCAGCGTCAGCAAAAATGTTCCCAGCGCGGCAGAGGCAGCCAACGGCCACTCATGCCTGGTCAGAGCAATCAGGCGCTCACCCACTTCCGCGCCGAGCGCCAGCCAGCCAAAGACGGCGGCAGCCACCATCATCAAAACAACCACCAGCAGCAAGGGAACCGTCAAGAACAGGGTGATGATGAAAATGCTGAATAATCCCAGCGCCACTACAGCCACCACAAAGAGAATCCAGGTCAAAATACCCATGCCGCCCGTCATCAGTGGTTGATGAACCACCGTTTCGGAAATGCGGCGCAGCTGTGCGGGCAGGAAGAGCGCCAGCAGGGCAGCCAAAGCAGCCAGCAAGGTGGCGTTCAGCAAAATCTTCAGCGCCGTGAATATAACTCCCGGCTGACCGCTGGCGAGGGGCTGGGGAAGGCTGGGCAGGGAGGGCGCGGCGGGCGGGGTAACATTGTCAATCGAATCGCCATCCACTCGAGCGCCATCGGCTTTGGCTACGGTACCGCCAATGGTTACCAGGTTGCCATGAATATGGGCATTGGTTTCCAGGCTGGCCGGGCCACCAATAATGACGGCATCACCGCTGATTTCGTCATCTAGCGTCAGCCCGCCGCCAACGACTACCACGGCGCCGCTCAGCGTGGCGCCTTTTTCAATCAGCGCCGAGCCGCCCACGACCACCAGGTCACCCTGCAGGGTGGAACCACTTTTCAGCGTGGCCGAGCCGCCCACGACGACCAGGCCGTCGGTCAGGGTTTCTCCATCTTTCAGCGTGTAACTGGAGCCGACAATCACGCTCTGGTTGGGGCCGCCGCCTTGCCAGGCGTGAGCCGCTTGCCAGGGGAAAAATAAAATTGCCAGCAGCGCCAGCAGGGAAAAAATTCGTTGGGTGTTTTTCATCATGCCTCCTCGGGCAGGGGAATTGGTTTGGTGTCCTGGCGCAAAGCCGCCAGCCAGACAATCAAAAGCCCGCCCAGTGATAAAAATGCCGCCGCCCAAACGCGGGGGGGCAGGATTTGCAGGGCCAGGCGGCCAAAAACTTCGCTGACTGTCACGGCAGAATGCCAGGCGGCGGAGAGACTGATGAGGGCATTGAGCCACAGCACAAAAATTTGGGTCGGTGAAAGGACGAGATAGGGCAGCAGTGGCAGCAGGTTGTAAATAAGCAGCGCCAAAGCGGCCAGCGCCAAAAAAACGGCGCCGATGACTGCCCGGCGTTGCTCCACGCGGCGTTGGCCGGCCAGGCGGGCGGAAAAGCGTTGAGAAAACCCTCGCGCGGGAACGGCCATGGAAGAGGCGCGCAGGCGAAAATTGGCGCGTTCCAGTGCCGCGCATTCGGCGCAGGCAAGGGTATGCTGGCGCAAGTTGCGGCGCTGCTCTGAGGTCAGAGGCAGGTCGTCCAGCAGCCAGGATTCAAAGGGCTGGTGTTCCATAAGGCATCCTTTCCAGGCGCGGTTGGGGCGTTTCGGCGCTGATACAATTTGCCAGTTCGCGGCGGGCGCGGTGCAGGCGGCTTTTTACCGCTGGAATGGTGAGATTAAGACTTTCGGCGATTTCAATTTCGGAGAAGTCGTACCAATAACGTAGAATGATGGCGGCGCGGTCGGTCGAATTAAGGTGCTGCAACACCCGCTGAATGGCTTGCTGACCTTCACGGCGTTCCACTTCTTCTTCGGGGTTGATGGCGCCGGGGTCGGCAAACTCGGTGGGGTTATCCTCGTCATCGGCCCGTTCTTCAATGGAGATGAGACCAAATTTGCGGCGGCGCAGGCGGTCAATGCAGTAATGGGCGGTGATGGAGAGCAGCCAGGTGGCGAAGGGACGGGCGAGGTCGTAGCGCGTCAGGTTTTGATGGACGCGCAGAAAACTTTCCTGGGCGGCATCTTCAGCCAGTTCCGGCTCGCCCAACATGCGATAGCACAGATTGAAGACCGGCGTCTGGTAGATTTCTACCAGACGGGTAAACGCTTCATCATCGCCTTGCTGCGCCTGAAAGAGCCAGGTTTGTTCTTCGTTCACGTTTGCTCCTGTTCTGATGCTGGTGATTTTACGCCGGTTGCGCCCAAAAGTTGCAATAAAAAAAGCAGGGCGCGCCCTGCTTTTTGATGTTAATTGCCTGCCGCGCGCGGCGGGGGGCGGCGAATTTCATCGCCCAGATTTTTGACGGCAGTTGCCAGCACTTTTTCGCCAACCAGGTTCATCAGGCTGAGACCCAAAAGCAGCGTTTTGACACGTTCACTCATCACGGCGTTGACCAGCAGGGCGATCTTTTTGCCAAATTTATCCTGCTCTTCCAACGGAAGATTTTGCAGCAGGCCAAAGCAGTAGGAGGGCAGCGCCTGCCAGGCGCGCTCAAAATCAACATCAGCCATAATTTCGCTGACGGCCAGGCCGCGCTGTTCAGCGCGTTTGCGGTCTACCGCGTCTTTGACCGCCGCCAGGACTATATCCAAAAAGCGGCTGGGGCCAATGCTGATGACTTTTTCACCATCGCGCACGTTGAAAAAGGAGGCGCGCAAAAAAGCCATTGCGCCGAAGCCAGCGGCAACCACCTGCGCCCAGGGCATTAGCGTCTCATTCTGCACGCCAATGTTCCAACCGAAGATGCGAATCACAGCCAGGGCAAGCAGTGATGCCAGGGCGTTGAAAAACATGTAAGCGGCGGCGGGCACAGTCCACAGAGCATCATCCGGCTCATCGCGGAATTGGGCGATGATTTCACCCGCGCCGATGATCGCGCCCGCCAGGGCGGCAACCAGCCATTCGGCCCACATTAATTTTCTTCCTCGGTGGGCTTTTCTTCGTCAGTATCGCTCCATTCCAGATTCATGGTGCGCGCCCAGTGTTCGCCTTCTTCGGTCAGCCAGAGGGTTCCGCCTTCATCATCATCTTCCATGCGCACCAGCCCGGCTTCCTGCAAATACTGCAGGCTTTCATTGAAGTTGGACCAGGAGGTTTTTACCAGGCTAACCATTTGCGTCATCTTGGCCTGTTTGTTGCGTGACAGACCATGAATAATGCGCATGGAGGCCTCGCCACCCTGAGGTTGGTTGACGGCCCGCTGAACGGTGGAAAGGAAGGAGCCAAAATCATCATTTTGAATAATTTTTTGCATACAGCCTCACTTTTTGGACGTAGATAAAGTTCCAAATTCATTCTAGCCTGCTTAAAGGGTGAAGTCAAGCCAGGCAAATGCGGCAGATTGGAGTTTTTTTCTGCGCGCGTATATAATCAGCCAGGCAAGAGCGCTAGTTCCCCCTCCCCGATGAAAGGCTGGCGCGCCTCAGAATATTCAGAAGGAATGACCATGCAGTCCAAATGTATTCTCGTCACCGGCCCCACCGGCTACATCGGTGGACGGTTAATTCCAAAATTATTGCAAGAAAACTACTGCGTGCGCGTCATGGCGCGCGACCCGGCGCGCCTGCAGGGACATGACTGGCTGGACAAAGTGGAAGTGGTGCAGGGTGACGCGCTCGATTCACAAAGCCTGCTGACCGCCCTGCGCGGCGTCAGCGTGGCCTACTACCTGATTCATGGCCGCCAGGGTGGAAAACTCAACGCCGAGCGCGACCTGGTCGCCGCGCGTAATTTCGCCCGCGCCGCCGAAGAAGCCGGGGTGGAGCGCATCATTTACCTGGGCGAACTGGTAGACCCCAGCGCGCGGCTTTCACCCTACCTGCGCTCACGCCACGAGACCGGTTACATTTTGCGCCAGGGACGAGTCCCGGTCACCGAATTTCGCGCGGGCATGATTGTCGGCTCCGGCAGCGTTTTGTTTGAAATGGTGCGCTACCTGGCCGAGCTTCAGCCGCTGCTGGTTTGCCCCAGTTGGTTTTTCACCAAAGCCCAGCCGATTGCCATCCGCGACGTATTGAGTTACCTGGTTTCTGCGCTGGAAAAACCCGAAACCACCGGAAAACTGCTCGAAATCGGCGGCGCCACCCGCCTGCGCTACGCCGATATGCTGACAGGCTATGCGCGTGAACGTGGTCTGCGCCGCTGGCTGATTCCAACCCCGATCTACGCGCCGCATCTTTCCGCCTATTGGGTACACATGGTGACTCCCGTCACGTACAACGCCATCCTGCCGCTGATTGAGGGTCTGCACCTCGAAAGCCTGGTGCGCGACAACCTGGCGCGTCAGCTCTTCCCGGAAATCCAACCGCTCGACTTTCAAACTGCCGTGCGCTACGCGCTGGTCAAAATTGAAAAAGGCGACGTTCAAAGCTCCTGGAGTGACGCGCTCGTCACCAGCGCGGGAGATGTGCCGCCCTACCTGTTCAAACTCGAAGAAGGCATGTTTCTGGAAAAAAGACAACTCCTGCTCGGCCTGCCCGCCGAGGCAATTTTTCGCGCCTTCAGCGGAATCGGCGG
>JAVHNW010000096.1:0-1825 GCA_036169755.1 bacterium
TTTTTCAATCAACACGGTTTGGCCGCCTTCCAAAAACTGCGACATGACTTCCACCGCGGTTTGCAGGTAGCCGCCGCCGTTGTTGCGTAAATCCACCACCAGCCCGCGCGGATTTTGCTTCATCAGGTCGGTCAGGCTGGCGGTCAGTTCCTGGGTGGTTTTATCGCCAAAAGTGCTGATTTTGATGTAGGCGATGCCGTTATCCAGCATTTTGCTTTCCACGCTGGGCACAACAATGTGGGCGCGGGTGACTTCAAATTCCAGCGGCTGTTTTTCGCCTTCGCGCGCAATCGTCAATTTGACGAGGGAACCTTCGGGGCCCAGCACGCGCTTGATGACCAATTCCGGCGGCGTGCCAGCCATGTCATCGCCGTCCACTTTGATGATGACATCCCCAGGCAGCAGCCCCGCTTTTTCGGCGGGGGAGCCGGGCATCGGGCTGCTGATGGTCAGCCATTCGCCGCTTGCATCCACCCAGGCGCCGATTCCGCTGTATTCGCCGGAAAGGCTGGTGTTGGCCTGAGTGAATTGGTTGGGATCCATGTATGAGGTGTGCTGGTCGCCGAGCGAGGCCAACATACCGCGAATGGCGCCCTGCATCAACAGGGTATCATCCACCGGCTGGTCAACATATTGTTTATGGATTAAATCCCAGGCTTCCCAAAAGGGCTTGAAAAGCGTCTGATATTCTGTGGGCGTGGCCGAATCGGCGGCCTGCGGCGTGGTGAGGGCGGGCGCGCCGGGCAGCGAAATCAGCGGCTGATTGCTGGTCGCCAGCGAGTGACCGGCGAGAAATCCGCCTGCAAATCCGCTGAGGGTGAGCGCAAGGATGAGAAAGCCGAGCAGGCTATATTTCAACCATTTATTCACAAATACCTCCAAAAATACAAAAACTGCGGCCTGGTTTTTCGCATTGGAACGGTAAAAAAACCATGGCGCTTTAATGTGTGAACGGCGCATTGCATCGCCATCCGCTTTTTATGGTAACAAGGCAAAATTAAAACTGGATGAAACTGGGTGTAAGAGTTGCGTAAGAACTAGGCTTTGTCTTCGTCTTCGTCATCCGATTTTAGCTCGCGCACGCGGCGGCTGAGTTCGCCCAGCTGGTCGTTTTGTTTTTTCCACGGGTTGCTGAAGTTGTCGGCGGATTTGGAATTGCCGAAAAATCCACCGCGCGAGCCGCGTACCATGCCCAGCATCAACAAATTTGAGCCAACCAAAATGACCAGCAGCAGCAAAATGACCAACCCCATGTTTTCGGTTTGCATGAAAAATCCTTTCCGGCTTCAGAGTCCCAGCAGGCCGGGCAGTTGTGACCAGTCGCTGAGCCAGGCATCGGCGCAGGAGGGGTCTTCGGGTGCGCTGGCGCTGACCAGAACGCTGAAAATTCCCAGGGCGCGGGCGGCGCGGGTACTGCGCGGCAGGTCGTCAAAAAAAGCGCATTGCGCTGGGGATGGGCTGCCCGCCTGCCGCAAAGCAATTTGAAAGGCTTGGGGCATGGGTTTGCAGTGGGGCGACATCGCTTCCACGTCAATAATGCCCTCGAAGCAGGATGCCAGCCCCAGGGCGCGGGTGACGCGCCGGGCATGATGCGCGTCTGCGTTGGTGAGCAAAAATTTTCGGGCGGGGAGCGCTTTCAGTATGGCGGCCAGGTCTGGCCGGGGGCGCAGGTAGCGCTCCAGCGGCAGGTCATGCACATAGTTCAGATAGTCCTGCGCGCTGACGGGGTAGTTTTTTTCCAGTCCTTTGAGGGCTGTGCCGTATTGTTCATAATACTGCTGGCGCAGGGCGGGGATTTGTTCGGCGGGGATGCCGAGGCGTTCTT
>JAVHNW010000096.1:1925-5213 GCA_036169755.1 bacterium
TAATACTGCTGGCGCAGGGCGGGGATTTGTTCGGCGGGGATGCCGAGGCGTTCTTGCATGTAGCGGCTGATGCGGGCTTTGATGGCCGGCCACAGGCCGCAGTCGGCGGGGTAGAGGGTGTCGTCTACATCAAAAAAGAGTGTGGTGAATTTCATAGGGGCAGGGCGCGGCGCAGTTCAGCCAACTCTGCGCGAACCAGGCCATATTCTACCTTGAGTTGTTCGATGACTGGTTGCATGCCCTGCGTCTGGCCGGTTTTTCCGGCCTGTTCGAGCTGCAGCGCCAGCCCGGCCAGGGTTTGTGCGCCGAACATGGCGCTGTTGCTTTTGAAGGTGTGCGCGGCGCGGGTGAAGGTGGCGCTGTCGCCGCTGGCGTGGCAATTTTCAATGTCGCTGACCAGTTGGCTGGAGTTGTTGAGGTAGGTGTCAATGATGTCGGCGATAAAACTATCGGCTTCGTCGCCCATTACTTCGCGGTAGGGGTCGAGCGCGTTTGGGTCAATGTGATTCATTCGGTTTTTCCTTTGTCGCTCAGCGCCTGGACGGCCTGCAGGGCGCGGATGAGTTCTTCGACACGCACCGGTTTGCTGATGTAGTCGTCCATGCCCGTCTGAAGGTAACGCTCGCGGTCGCCTTCGAGGGCATTGGCGGTCATGGCAATGACGCGCGGCTGGCTTTCTGGCGGCCAATCGGCGCGGATGTGTTGGGTGGCTTCTTCGCCGTCCATTTCGGGCATTTGCATATCCATCAGGACGACATCGTAGGGTTGGCGGCGCAGGGCTTCCAGCGCTTCCAGCCCGTTGGAGGCCACATCGGCGCGGTAGCCCATCCGTTCCAGAATGGACTTGGCGACTTTTTGGTTGACGACATTATCTTCGGCCAGCAAAATGTGCAGAGGGTGGCGCTCGCCCATTTGTGGGTCAAACAGTGGGCGGGTTCCGGCCTGTTTTTTGACGCTGGGGGCGCTCTCAAAAATGGTGATCAGCGTGTCGTAGAGCATGGAAGATTTGATCGGCTTGGTGAGGTAGGCCGCAAAGTTGACTTTTTCCGTGTCTTCGATGCGGCGTCCCAGCGAAGTGAGCATGACCAGCGGCGTTTTTCCCTGGTCTGGTAGTTTTCTCAGTTCCTGGGCCAGGGTCAGGCCGTCCATTTCTGGCATTTGCATGTCGAGAATCATGATATCAAAGCCGCGCTGCTGGCGCATTAACTGCAGGGCTTCCGGGCCGGAGGCGACCGCCATGGGCAGCATGCCCCAGGATTGGCTTTGGCGCGAAAGAATGAGGCGGTTGGTGGCGTTATCATCCACGATGAGCAATTTGCGGCCAGAGAGGGTGGGCTGGGCGAGGTTGTTGCTCATTTTGCCGGTCACCGGCACCGCTTCGGATTGGATGGTGAAATGAAAAATGGAGCCTTTGCCCATTTCACTTTCCACCCAAATTTTTCCACCCATCAGATGCACCAGATGTTTGCTGATGGCCAGTCCCAGGCCGGTGCCGCCATATTTGCGGGTGGTGGAGGCGTCTACCTGGGTGAAAGCCTGAAAGAGACTGTTGACTTTGTCGGGCGGGATGCCGATGCCGGTATCGCGCACGGCGAAATGCAGGTCATACTGATTGGCCTGGCGATGTTCAGCCGAGACCAGAATCACGACCTCGCCTTTATCGGTAAATTTGACGGCGTTTCCCAGCAAATTGACCAGCACCTGACGCAGGCGGGTTACATCGCCGGTCCAGCGCATGGGCAGGTTTTCTTGCGGGATGAAGGCCAGGTCGAGGCCTTTGTCGGCGGCTTTGCTGGCCAGCAGGTCGAGCGCTGATTCTACGCAGGCGGCCAGGTAAAACGGTTGACTTTCCAGCAGCATTTTTCCGGCTTCGATTTTGGAGAAGTCGAGGATGTCATTGATCAGCGCCAGCAGGGTGTCGCCGCTGTTGCGGACGGTGCTGGCGAAATCGCGCTGTTCCAGCGTCAGCGGGGTATCGAGCAGCAGCCCGGTCATGCCGATAATGGCGTTGAGCGGGGTGCGGATTTCGTGGCTCATGTTGGCGAGAAATTCGGCCTTGGTTTTGGCGGCTTCTTCGGCGGCTTGGCGCGCCTGAATTAATTCGGTGATGTCGTGGTAGAGCGCCAAAATTCCCGCCTGCTGGTGGTTGACCTTGACCGGGACGCCAAATAATTGCACGTTGAGCAGGACGCCGTCTTTGCGGCGGCGCTCAACGATGTCGTAGATTTCCTCGCCGCGATTGACTTGCTGGGTATATTGATTGGCCTGCCCACTGGCGTTTTCTGGCACGATGAAGGGGTCAATCGCTTTGCCCAGCAGTTCCTGGCGCGAGTAGCCAAAAAGACGCTCGAAGGCCGGGTTGCAGTCCAGCACCTGTTCCTGATTGTCGAGGGTCAAAATGGCGCTGGGATTATGTTCAAAGAGTGTCTCAAAATATTTTTTCTGGCGCACAATTTCATTTTCGGCCTGTTTGCGTTCGGTCAGGTCGGTGAAGACGGCGATGGTGCCGACCAGCCGGTTTTCCTTCCACTGCGGCACGCCCGTCACCAGCACCGGCGAGTCGCGCCCGTCCCGGTGGCGCAGAATGGTTTCGTAGGTGCTGGTTTTTCCCACCAGCCATTTTCCGTCCTGGTGCATTCCGGCGGTCTGCGCCTCGGGGGAGATAAATTCAAAGAAGGAGCGCCCTTTCAACTCGTCGGGCGTGCCGCCTACCAGACGGGCGTAGGCCGGGTTGACGAAGGTGAATTTTCCATTTTCATCAGTCACAACCAGCCCCTGCCCCATGGTGAACATGACTCGCATGGCAAAATCACGTTGTTCTTTCAACTCCTCTTCGATTTTGCGGCGGCGCAAATTTTCATCCATCAGGCTGGCGTTGACCTGGGTTACTTCGGCGGTGCGCTCGCTGATGATTTTTTCCAGCCGTCCGGCCATCAGCAGCAGGCGCTGCTGACGCAGGCCGACCATGTAAAAGGTGAAGGCCATCACCAGCGGAGCGGTGTCCACCACCCACAGCAGGGTGTTCCAGCGTTGAATGTAAATCAGATTTTCCAGCGTAACCGCCAGGTCGTGCGAAAGCAATACGAAAATTGCTCCAGCCAGCGGCATCAGCAGGCCAAAGAAAAATCCCCCGATGGTGTACAGCCAAACGACTTTGTTCTCGCGGAAAGTTTTCATGGCGCTCCTTTGCGCTTGAAAATAAGGTTCAAGGAATTGCGGCGGTTTATTACGACAATTTCCAGAGAGCCAAAAATAACTTATTTTAAGATTATACGGAGTAACCCTGGG
>JAVHNW010000097.1:0-5158 GCA_036169755.1 bacterium
CATCGCTTTTTTGACTTCTTCCGGCAAATCTTCCAGGTCGAGTTCGTTGAGGCGCGGCAAAATGACGGTGTTCAGGTTGTTGCGATGGGCGGCGAGCATTTTTTCTTTGATGCCGCCCACCGGCATCACCTGGCCGCGCAGGGTGATTTCTCCGGTCATGCCCAGCCCTTTTTTGACCATGCGGCCCGAAAGCAGGGAAACGAGGGCAGTCGCCATCGTCACTCCGGCAGAGGGGCCATCTTTGGGCTGCGCCCCGGCGGGAACGTGCAGGTGCAGGTCAGATTTATCAAAAAAGTGGGCTTCCAGGCCCAGGCTGACGGCACGCGAGCGCACAAAAGAAAGCGCGGCGCGGGCCGATTCTTGCATGACATTGCCCACCGAACCGGTGATTTGGAAGCCTTTGCCGCCCGGCATGCGTGTCGCTTCGATGAAAAGCACATCGCCCCCGTAGGGCGTCCAGGCCAGCCCGGCGGCAACCCCCGGCTGGGAGATACGCAGGCTCATTTCTTCATCACCGCGAAAGATGGGGTGGCCGAGCAGTTCGCGCACCAGCGGAGCTGTCACGGCGGCGGATTGGGTTTTCCCCTCAGCGATGCGCGTGCCGATTTTGCGGCAGACCGAGCCGATGTTGCGCTCCAGGTTGCGCACCCCGGCCTCGCGGGTATATTCGTTGACGATGAGGCGCAGCGCCTCTTCCGAAAAATCTACTTCGCCAGGTTTCAGGCTGTTTTCCCGAATCTGACGCGGGATGAGGTAGCCGCGCGCGATGGCGATTTTTTCGCCTTCGGTGTAGCCGGAAAGGTGAATGATTTCCATGCGGTCGCGCAGCGGGCCAGGGATGGTTTCGAGCGTGTTGGCGGTGGTGATGAACATGACTTGCGAAAGGTCATACGCCACTTCCAGATAATTATCGCGGAATTCGCCGTTTTGTTCGGGGTCGAGCACTTCCAGCAGCGCGGAGGAGGGGTCGCCATGAAAGTCGTTGGTCAATTTGTCCACTTCATCGAGCATGAAAACCGGATTGCGGCTTTCGATGCGGCGCAGCGATTGCAAAATGCGGCCCGGCATGGCGCCGATGTACGTGCGGCGATGGCCGCGAATTTCGGCTTCGTCACGCACGCCGCCCAGCGAAAGACGCAAAAACTTGCGTCCCATGGCGCGGGCGATGGACTGTCCGAGCGAGGTTTTTCCCACGCCGGGCGGGCCAACAAAGCACAGGATGACGCCTTCGCGGTCGCGCCGAATCAAATCATCCGACTCGGCGCTGAGTTCTGCGCGGCGCTCCAGGCGCAGTTTGCGAATCGCCAAAAATTCGAGGATGCGTTCTTTTATGTCGTCCAGACCATAGTGGTCTTTATCCAGCACCTGGCGGGCGTGGGAAATTTCCAGGTTATCCTCGGTGAATTTTGACCAGGGCAGGGCGGTCAGCCAGTCCAGGTAGGTGCGGATGACGCCATATTCGGCGGCGGAAGTGGGCAGGCGCGCAAGCCGTTCCAGCTCGCGGCGCGCTTGTTTTTCGGCCTCTTCCGGCATTTTGGCGTCATCAATTTTTTTGCGAAGTTCATCCACTTCGACAGACTGCTCGTCTCGCTCACCCAGTTCTTTTTGGATGGCTTTGAGTTGTTCGCGCAGGAAATATTCACGCTGTACTTTGTCAATTTCGGAGCGGGCTTCGTTTTGAATTTTCTGCCCAAGCTGCAGCACTTCCGTTTCGCGCACCAGGATTCCAATCAATTTGCGCAACTTGTCAGTGGGGGAATCCAGTTCCAGCAGGTTTTGGGCGTCTTCCAGGTCTATGCGCTGAAAGTTGGCAATCGAATACGCCGATTGCAATGGGTCTTCCAGCGTGGTAATCGAGCCGACCAATTCGCGCGGGAAGGAGGGAATCAACTCGGCAATTTGGGCAAATTGGTCGCGGGCGTTGCGCGCCAGGGCGTCTACTTCCAGGCCTTCTTCCACATTTTCGGGCAGGCGCTGAATTTTCGCCTTGAGATAGGGTTCGGTCTGGACATATTCCAGCACGCGAATGCGTTCCACGCCCTGAACCAGCAGGCGGATGGTGTCATCTGGCGCGCGCAGCAGGCGATGAACGGTGGCGAGGGTTCCGGTCTGATAGAGATCCGCCGGGCCGGGAGCGTCCAACTCTGGATTTTTGGCGGCGACCAGGCCGACAAAGCGGTCGCCACTGACCACGTCATCCACCAATTTGACGGAGCGCGGCTGACCAATGGTCAGCGGGACGGCGGTTTGGGGGTAGACGACCAGCCCGCGCAGCGGCAGGATGGCGACGATTTCGGGGGCGGGGAGTTCTGTCGCGGCAGAATCAGGTTCGGGCGAAGTCACCGGGGTTTCCTTTCGGGCGGGCAAATGCCACGAGGCCAGTAATTCGGCGTCATCGTCATTCATCCATCTAAAGAGTTCAGCGGGGTTGGAATTCCAACGGGAGGCGGGCATGTTCCTTCAATCCAGCCCTGAAGACGAAAATCAGGCTTTGGGCAAGGTAATGGTGAGAAATCCATCGTGATATTCGGCGATGACTTGTTCGGCGTTGACCGGGCCCGGCAGCGCCGCCGCCAGGCTGAATTCGCCGAAGCGGATTTCCATCTGATGGTAGGCGCGGCGCTCCGGTGTGTCGGGGCGGACGCCGCGAATGGTGAGCAGCCCGCTGTTCAGGCTGACGGAAAAATCCTGCTGGCGCATTCCGGCGACTTCGACGCGCAGGATGTAGGCGTTTTCGGTTTCGTACAGGTCGCTGGGCGGGTTCCAGGCGCGCGGGTGAAGCCGCATTTGCAGGGCGAGGGTTTCAACAACCATGCGGCGTTTTTCGGGCAGGGCGCGCGAGCGAAGGATGACTGTTGTCATGGGCATTCCACCACGCGCACTGGCAAGAGAAACCCCGCCAGTGCGCCATAGGTCACTTGCCGAGGGCTTGCCTGGCGGCTGCCAGGACTTCGTCATAGTGGGGTTCATCGCCGTTGGCGGGCATGTAGGCGGCGTAGACAATTATTCCTTTTTTGTCCACCACAAAAACGGAGCGCCGCAAAAGGCGCACTTCTTTCATCAGAGTGCCGTATTTTTTGCCAAAATCGGCTTTGACGACATCTGAAAGGGTCTGCACCTGATCAACGCCAGCGGCGCCGCACCAGCGTTTTTGGGCAACCGGTAAATCCATGCTGATAGTGAGAACAGCGACTTCTTTGCCCAGTTTTCCGGCTTCTTCGTTGAAGCGGCGGGTTTCGCGGTCACAAACCGGGGTGTCGAGCGAGGGAACAGCGGCCAAAATACGCACTTTTCCGCGCGTTTCTTTCAGCGCCTTCGCCAGCGACCAGTCATTTTTCTGCACAGTGAATTCAGGCGCTTTTTGTCCAACCTGGAGGTCTGCGCCGACAACGGTTTGTTCTTTTCCCGCAAATTTAATGATGCCAAAACGTTCAGTTGTCATTGTTTCTCCTTGTGTGAAAACCGATAAGTAAGAGTACCAGCGCCCCTGGCGGGATTCGAACCCACAACCAACAGCTTAGAAGGCTGCTGCTCTGTCCATTGAGCTACAGGAGCAGAAATTCACTCGCGCGCGGGGCGCAGACCGCGATAAATACGCGGGCCGGAAAGCGTAATTAGAATGGTGTTGGCCGGGCGATTCAAGCGCTCGGAAAGTTCCACCGGCGAAAGCGGGCTGTTGCCGTTGGAAAAGAAGGTGCGGAAAACCGCCTCGACCAGTTGCGTCTGACTGGTCAAAAATTCTGGCTGACGGGCGCAGTGCGAAAGGATGGTGTGCTGCAAGGCGTCCATCGGATGAACTTCGGCGGTTTCGGGGTCAACAAAATCAATGGTCTGGTCGCCGCCGAAATTGGCAAAGGCCGCCTGATGTTCGGCGCAGAGCAGGCCGCGCAAATGGACTCGCCAATCATTTTCATTCTGACGCCACCAGTCAAAATCAATATGGAAACGGGTTTGAAGACCGGGTTTTACAAGGCTCATGCGATTATTCCTCCAGTTGCGAATCAGCCAGGCGGAAATACAAATCGCCCACATGCGTAAAAGCCGGGCTGGAAGAGAGCGCCGCCAACAGCGGAGCGGGCGGCACCCGGCGCAGAATATTCACCGCCGAGTAGAGCTCCTCGGCGTGAACATGTCCCTGCGGGGTTAATTTGGAAAGTTCACGCATCACATTCTCAATGATTTTTTCCAGTGGCTGGCGGCTCCGCGCCAATTGGGCCACCGCCTTGTCAATCGCTTCCTCGTCCAGAATCATCGTCACCATGCGGTCATTAAAATCGCAGGCCAGTTCTTGTTTGAGCAGGGCAAAAACCAGCCCGCCATCCGAACCGACCAGGGCGGTGCGCACGTAGTCGCGGGTTGGGCGATGCGTGCGCGGGTCAAGGATGACCTCGCCCGGGGTTTTGGAGCGGCGCACCGTCACCTGGGCGCCCGGAATTAATTTATTCTTTTCGAACCAGGCCTTCAGACCAAACACATACCCCTGCTCGCGCACCACCCAGGCGGGGATTTTTTCTCCGCTGCGGGCATCCACCAAAAGGAAGCGTACTCGCGCCGATTCATAGGCGGTCGGAAAAAAGTTACGCATGCGCGGCGAAACCGGAAGAGTGCCAGCGCGCCAGTGCGGGTACGAAAGCGTCAGAGTCACTTCTTCAGCCTTGAGCGGCTTCTGTTCATTTTCGCTCAATTCATCATCGAGCTGCGTTTCCAGCGCCAGCATTTGCGGCGTCAGCGCGGCGCGCTCATAGTCCAGCGGAGTGTATTTCAGGGCCGCGGGAACATTCTGCACTTCGTCCGGTTCCAGGCGCTGAAGACACCACAAAACCTGTCCAAGTGGGCCAACTTCGTCAAAGCGGCCATCTTCCTGCAGGGCATAATTAATGGAAAACTCGGTCAATTTGGCGTTGACGCCGCCGGGCAAATCAATTTGCTCCATCAGCGCGGCAACGGTCAGCGGCTGACCACCAGCCATTTCCAGCACGGCCTCGGCCAGGTTGAGATGCCCAACGCCAATATCCACCAACAGCGCGCGCGGGAACCATAATCCAGCCACTTTGACCAGGCTTTCATCGGCGAGCAGCGCCATTTCCATCTTCTTTGCCAGTTCCTCGCCAAATTGCTCGGCAATTTGCGCCGGGTCCACCTGCGGGTCGGGAGTTTC
>JAVHNW010000098.1:0-5144 GCA_036169755.1 bacterium
ACGCCGCCAGCGTTCATCCTGAGCCAGGATCAAACTCTCCGCAAAAAATTTTCACGCTTACGCGTGGTTGTTACGGAGTTAGAACGACAGGGTTGTCGTACTTCCTATCACTTTTCAGTTGTTAAGGTTCTGTCAACCGAGCGGGCTGTATTCTACCCGCATCACGTTGGCCTGTCAAGGCTGTATGAGAGACAAATTTACCGATGTCTCACGTTCAACATCGGCGAGCCAGCACACTCATCGGGCGACAAGCGCCTTTGGTCGAACTGGTTGCTCTCTCAATTGTTAGCGATCTGTCTTGGGGACTAAATCGTTCTTTCTGACTGGCTTGCCTATTATATTCAAGTCAGTCTTTTTGTCAAGGTTTTTGTCAGACTTATTTTGAAACTCTTTTGAAACTTCTTGTCTGGCAACTCTCTTGGCTGCCCCGTTTTTTGGGGCGAGAGCGAATTATATGCATTCGCTTTCACTTGTCAAGGCTTTTCAGAAACTCGTTTTCAAGGTTCATGTCGCGTTTCTTTTTGTCCGTGACAGCGAAGCCGAATTATATGGATTTGACTCTATCCGTCAAGGGCAGTTTGTGGAATTTTGAACTTTTTAAGGTTAAAGTTTTGCCATTTGACATAAAATGGTCAGCATGTCTCCATCAACGTATGACGTTCTGATTATTGGCGCCGGGCCCGCCGGGCTTTCGACTGCGCTGCACCTGCAAAGCATCGCGCCCGCTTTGGCGCGGAAAACTCTGGTTTTAGAAAAAGCCAGTCATCCACGCCCAAAATTATGCGGCGGCGGAGTTTTGCCAGACGGCGACGTGGTTTTGGCTGGGCTTGGGCTGGATATTACCGAGGTAAATCAGGTTACCACGCCATGGTCCAATTTTCTTTTTGAGGGGCGGGGATTGCGCATGACCAACCCCAACCAAAGCGGAATCGCTTTTCGCCTGGTGCGACGCGATGAGTTTGACGCCTGGCTGGCGGCAAAGGCGCGCGCGCGCGGCATTCAGATGCTGGAAAATGTGACGGTCACGGGCATCATCCCAGGCGCGGAAAATGTCAAAGTGACCACCAGCGCCGGGGATTTTTTTGCCAAAACTGTCGTCGGGGCGGATGGGGCGCGCGGTGTCTCCCGCCGGGCGGTGGTCGCGCGCGAGGCTGTGCACAGCGCCAGGGCGCTGGAAATCCTGCTTCCGCCCGCGCCGGGTACTTCCACACATCAACAAAATGAGGCTTATTTCGATTTTTTTCCCATTCCGCGCGGAATTGCCGGCTATGTTTGGGATTTTCCAACGCAGGTCAAGGGCCAGCCTGTCCATTGCTGGGGCATTTATGACGCAAATTTCTGGCCGGGTAGCGCCCGGACAAAGTTGAAGGATGTTTTGGCAGAAGAGTTGGCGCGGCATGGGCTTTCGTTGGAGGGCGTCCAGGTGGAAGGCCATCCCATTCGCTGGTTTGAGCCTGCCAGCAAATTTGCCGCGCCGCGCATTATTTTGGCGGGAGATGCTGCCGGGGTGGACGCGCTCTTCGGCGAGGGTATCGCGCCGGCGCTGGGCTACGGCAAATTGGCCGCCCAGGCGCTGGTGGACGCTTTCGAGCGGCAAGATTTCAGCTTTTCAAGCTACAAAAAACGCCTGCTGAAATCGGAACTGGGCCAGGCGTTGACTTGGCGCACGCGCACGGCGCGTCTGGCGTTTGGGGTTCGCAGCCGGGGGCTGCAGGCGTTTACCTGGACCCGGTTGGGGACGCCGATTCGCCTGTGGGTCGAAAATAAATTAATTTTTTGGTCAAAACGGGGAAATTAAGAAATTTTTCGGATGAAGCCCGGCGTGTTGAGTTCACGCTCCAGCAGGTAGGTGATGTGCGCCTGCAGGAGTTTTTCGATTTCCTGGCGAATTTCGGCAGGCGGGTTGGCGCGCGCGGCCTGGGCGTAGGAACTGCGCTGAAAGTGTCGCAGGTATTTGAGCGCTTCCATGCTGATTTTCCACAAGCCGGGCAGGCCGATGCCGCAGCGCGGGCAGATGACGCCGCCCTGGGCGGGAGAGAAAAACTGGTCTTCGGGCAAAATTTCACGCGAGCAGTTGGCGCATTGAAAAAGTTGCGGGCGAAAGCCCATCCATTCCAGCAGGCGGGTTTCGTAGTAACGCAGGGCAAGCCACGGGTCGGGATTTTCAGCGATGCGGGTCAGAGTCTCGGTGAGCGCGAGGAAAACTGCCGGGTTGCCTCCCTCTTCTTCGTAGGTGAATTTATCCAGCAGTTCAACCACGTAGGCGGCGCGGGCGGTGCGCTGCAGGTCTTCGCGCAAGGGCAGGTAGGCGTTGAGTGTTTCGACCTGAGTCACAATTGCCAGGTCGCGGCCTCGCGCCAGCTGCAGGCTGACGTAGGTGAATGGCTCCAAGTGGCCTGCCTTGCGCGAGCGCATTTTTCGCAGCCCTTTGCCGAGGGCGCGCAGTTTTCCCTGTTCGCGGGTGTAAAACGTCAGCAGGCGGTCGGCTTCTCCCCAATCGGAATGACGCAAAACCACAGCGGTGACACGAAAAGAACGAGGTTTTTCAGACATGGAAAAGGTGAAATGGGTTACTTTTCTACGTTTAGTTTTTGCGGGGTGAAGGCTTCGGGCAGCAAAGCCGAAAGGGGGATTTGGTACAGCAGCTTTTCGGCTCCGTCAGCGATGAGTACGCGCAAATCCAGCCCGAATTCTGCCAACGCCTGGCGGCAGGCGCCGCAGGGTGAACCGCCGTTGTCGGTGACCAGCGCCAGGGTGTCAAATTCACGCTCGCCTTCCGAAATCGCCTTGAACAAGGCCACGCGCTCGGCGCACATCGTGGTCGGGTAGGCGGCATTTTCGACATTGACGCCGGTATAAATGCGGCCATTTTTGGCGCGCAGCGCCGCGCCAACACGATATTTTGAGTAGGGGGCATAGGCATACTGGCGGACGGCGTTGGCGCTTTGAATCAGAGCAAAATCAGCAGGGTTTGTCATGAAAATTTTCTCAATGGGAAGCGGGAAGTTTTTTGATGGCGCGGGCCGGGACGCCCACCACCAGCGTATCTTCGGCCACATCTTTGGTGACGACCGACCCGGCGCCAGTGCGCGCGCCAGCGCCAACCGTCAGCGGGGCGACCAGCATCGTATCCGAGCCAATAAAAACATTTTCGCCAATCACGGTTGGGTGTTTTTTCTCACCATCAAAATTACAGGTAATCGTCCCGGCGCCGATGTTGGTGTTAGCGCCGATGGTGGCGTTGCCGATGTAGGAAAAGTGCCCCATTTTGACGCCCTCGGCCAGGTATGAATCTTTCACCTCGCCAAAATTTCCCATGTGAACATGCTTTCCCAAATGCGCCCCCTTGCGCAGGCGGGCAAACGGCCCCATGTCGACATCATCCTCCACAATGGCGCTTTCCAGCACCGATTTGAAAATTTTACAGCGTTCACCAACCTGGCAGTCGCGGAGGTGGGAATCCGGGCCGATGACGCTCGCCGCGCCAATCGAAGTTTTTCCCAGCAAAAAAGAATTCGGCCACACGACCGTATCCGCGCCGATTGTGACTTCCGCCTCGACATAACTACTTTCCGGGCTGATGAAGGTGACCCCGTTCAGCATGTGCCGCGTATTGATACGGCGGCGCATGGCCGTTTCGGCTTCGGCCAGGTGGACGCGGGTATTAATGCCAATCGTCTCGCCAAAATCATCTATCACCAGCGCGCGCACCGGCAGGCCATCGGCCACCGCCAGCGCCACCGTATCCGTCAGGTAAAACTCCCCTTTGGGCGAAACCCGAATACGGCGCAGCGCCGGCCACAACCAATCGGAGCGGAAGCAGTAGGCGCCGACATTTAACTCGCGCAGGGCGAGCTGTTCGGGCGTGGCGTCAGCCTCCTCCACGATGGCCGTCACCGCGCCCTGTGCGCCGCGCACCACACGGCCAAAGCCGCGCGGGGTATCGTGAAAAACTGTCAGCATGGAAAAAGCGCCGGGGTTGTTTTTTTGCGCTTCCACCAATTTTTGCAGGGTTTCTCCGCGCAAAAGCGGCATATCGCCATACGTCACCAGCACCAGACCCGATTTTTCGCGCAGCGCGCGCTCGGCCTGCAAGACGGCGTGCGCCGTACCGAGTTGCTGCTCCTGCTCGACAAAAAAAATCTCCTGGCTGGAAAAGGTTTGCCGAACCTGCGGCGCGCCGTGTCCGATGACCACAATGGGCGGCTCCTGCGTCACAAGCCGGGCGGCCTGCAGGGCGTATGCCAAAATTGGCTGACCGCAAATCGGGTGCAAAATTTTGGGCAAATCAGATTTCATGCGCGTGCCTTTTCCAGCGGCGAGCAGGATGGCGGTCAGTGAATCGGTCATGGTGAATCTCCACATTTTTGAAATTTGGAATTAAAAACAAAAATGCAGGATGCAAAACTTCTTCTGCATGCTGCATTCCATATTTTGCATTTTTTGGCTGGGGCACCTGGATTCGAACCAAGATCCACGGCTCCAAAGGCCGGTGTGCTGCCATTGCACCATGCCCCAGTATTTTAGCGGCGAGATTGTATCACAGCCCGAATGCAAGAGCAACCTATTTTTCACCATCTTTGGGGGCCAGGCCGAGCTGCGCGGCCTGCTCGTAGGTGAGTTTATCGGGCTGGGTAAAGCGGGTTCCATTTTCGACCAGGGTGTCCCAAAAGGCATTGGCATCTTCATGCGGGGCGGCGGCCTGTCGAAACAGGTCGTCAAATTCAGCGGGGATGGTGGGCGCTTCGAGGGCGGCGGAAATTCCGGCGGGGGCGGGCGCTTGCGGGACAGATTCTTCGGCTTCGCCCATTTTCTGCAGCAGCAGAAGCACCTCGCGGCGGGTGAAATCCAGTTTTTCGAGGGTTTGCGGCAGGCGGATTAAGTCGGCCAGTTTTTCGCCAATCACCAGTACGGCTTGGGTTTGACCAACGGGGAGGAAGAGCGCGTCCATCGTGTCCGAGTCGAACAGGTGCAGGTGATGCTCGGCGCAGCCAATGATGCTGGCGACTTTTTGCGCGGCGCTGTACAGGCCCAGCAGGGCGGCAATCACCGAAATGCGCGCAGATGGGTCGGGGAGTTCGCCCGCCTCGGCCAGTACCTGTCCACGGTCGCTGAGCATCATCACAGCGCGCGCCTGCAGCGCC
>JAVHNW010000099.1:0-1049 GCA_036169755.1 bacterium
AGCACAATTTCCAGCACGGTCAGGGTCAGCAGGGCAATGCCGTTTTCGAGGGTAAACAAATCAGTCATAGAAATCTCCAGGGCAAATCAGCGTTTTTGCGGCGCAGTTGAGCAGGCTTACATTTTATCGCAAGCGCTAAAAAAACAGGGCAAAGCGTAAAACGACTTTGCCCTGTGCGCATAACTTTAAAAGTCTATTTTGGCGAGGGCACAAACGCTTCCACCCGCGCCCACAGTTCACGAATATTAATCGGCTTGGACATGTAAACATCGCAGCCAGCGCTGAGCGCTTTTTCCGCATCGCCCTTGAGGGCGTTGGCGGTGATGGCGATAATCGGCAGGTACGAGAGCCTCGGTTTGGCAGCGCTGTGTCGAATGCGGCGGGCGACTTCGTAGCCATCAATATCTGGCAGGTTGATGTCCAACAGCACCAGCCCCAGGTCTTCCGCTTCGGCCATCGCCACCCCGCTCAGACCGGTGGCGGCTTCCAGCATGGTATAGCCCCGCGCCTCCAGCGCGCGCCGAACAAGAGTCATGTTATCCGGGTTATCTTCGATGTAGAGAATTTTGTCGCCCATCACCGGCCTCCTTTATCGGCATATTTATCCTCTTCAATCACCTGCACCACTTGCTCCACAAATTTTCGCGGCGGCAGTGAACCTTTTTGGTACAGAGCCTCAATCTGCCCATCCAAACGCTGACGCTCGGCGTCAGTAATATCCTTGGCGCTGACCACCACAATCGGAATGGCCTGGGTACGCGGGTCCAGTTTTAACTCTTCCACCAGGCCAAAGCCATCCAGGCCAGGCATCGTCAGGTCGCTGACAATCAAATCGGGCAGGTTTTGACGCGCCATGGAAAGCCCCTCCCAGCCATCGCGCGCGTGCAAAACGCGGTAGGCTTTTTTGCCTTCCAGCAGCCGCCGAATCAAAAGCGCATCATCCGGGTTATCGTCAATCAACAAAACGGTGGTCGTTTTTTCATCGAGATTTTCGAGGGCGGCCTGCAGGCCTTCGCGCGGCGCGGCGGCCTGACTCCCGCTGAGATGGA
>JAVHNW010000100.1:0-5112 GCA_036169755.1 bacterium
GAACCCGCGAATATCAGCTTGGAAGGCTGATGCCTTACCACTTGGCGACTCCCGCAAGGATGCCCATTTTACCAGTGACGCCCCGACACGGTCAAGCGCCGTTTGCATTTTTGCCGGGTTTTTCGTATACTAAAACCATCATTCAAAAGGAGCGTGCCGCATGACCTTGAACCTTCAGCAACTGGCGATTGTCGCTTTTCTGGTGGAAGCCATCATTCAAACCATCAAACCCGTGTACGACAAAGAAAAGGGCTGGAACAAATCCGCCCTTTTCTCACTGGTAGTCGGCATTCTGGTCTGCCTGTTCACCGGCGTAGATTTGTTCAAAGAACTCGGTTTTAGCGGCCAGGTTCCCTACCTCGGCTCGGTGCTGACCGGCATCATCGCCAGCCGCGGCTCCAATTTTGTTCACGACATTTTCAAATATGTCAACGACAGAGCGCAAACCAGCGACAGCGGCGGCGTTGGCTAAAATTAACGCCTGCCACACAGAACCAAAATCACACCCGTGCCGCTGGCGCGGGTGTGATTTTTACAGCGCCAATCTGTTTTTAAAAAATCCAGCGCGGCCTGCATTTCATTCAAATCCCCCGCTTCATAAACATGCGCGAACAAAACCCACAGCCGCGGCGCGTTGGAAAAAGTGACCAAATCTGCCAAGATTTTGGGCAAATTGCTCTGCGCCTGCGGATAAATCGGCGCCAAAAATGTTTCGGGCGCAAAGCCGTAGCGCGGCGCGTAATACAAAAAAGCGGGCGAGGCCGCCGGGTAGATGTAGATTCCATCCCCCGGCTGACGTCATGCGCGCAGCGCCGCCAGCGCCGGGTGTAGATTCTCGCGCATAAATGGCGTTACCAGCCGCTGAAGCGAAACTTGCGCCGGGGCAAGCAACAAAACTCCCCCCAGCGCAAACGTCCCCAGCGCGGCAGGGACTCTCCCCGTCAGACGGTGCGCTGCTGCAAAAAATGCGTCCAGGCCCGCGCCCAACACAGCGGCCACCAGCGGCAGCAGAAAGAGCGCCATGCGTCCGCCCAGCGGGTACTTTCCCAAAGCCGCTGCCGCCAGCGCAAAGACAAAAACCCCGCCGATTTGCGCCGCCGCGCGCCCCTGTTGCCTCGTCAGCCAGAAGGCGCCCGCGGCCAGCAGCGACAGCCCCAGCCAGAACGGAATTTGCAGACCCAGCCCGGCGCTATTAAATGTACCCAGCAGACCCTTCAGCCGCTCGCCCAGCCAAAAAAAAGTGGGCGGGAAGGGTGGAAAAAATTCCTGCCAGTAGCCCAGCAAAAATTTATTTTGGCTCAGCCCGCGTAAATTGACGACATACAGCAGGCCAAAACTGGTCAGCCAGAATGCGCCGGTTGCCAGCCAGCCACGCCAGCGGGAACGTTCAAAAATCAGCCCGGCCAGGCCCACGGCGGCCAGCGTAAAAATCAGCGGGTGCGAAAACCAGAGCGCCAGCGCGCCGAAAATCGCCAAAATCCACGGGCGGCGGCTGTCTGCCAGCCAGAAAATGGTCAGCGTCAGGGCGACATCCAGCATGTATTGTTTGTTTTCGGCGCTGTAGTAAACCAGGGTTGGGCTGAAGGCCAGCAGCGCCAGCGCCAGCAGCAGGCCCGGCGCAGCCAGAAAACGCTTCAGCGCCAGGGGAAAAAGAATCAGGGTGGCGCAGCCTGCCAGAAACGGGAGCAGGCGCAGACCAAGTTCCCCGTCACCTGCCAGCGTGGTGAACAATTTTTGCAGCAGTAAAAATCCGAGCGGCGCGCCCTGTTCATAATCCAGCGCTTTCATCAACCCCCAAAAATCGCGTTGGAGAATGTTGAGCGCCAGCATGGCTTCATCCAGCCAGAGCGAGCGCCCCGAAACGTAGGCGCGCAAACGCAAAACTAGCCCAGCGGCTACAAGCAGCCTGACGTCTACAAGCAGCCTGACGGCCAGGCTGGTGCAGGAAAGGCGGGAGCGCAGGCGGGCGAACATTTAGCGCGACATGGCGGCTTTGAAATTTGTCAGCGCGGGGATGGGGGTGGGGTCAATGCTGTAGGAGATGGCCAGGTAGTAGGCCAGGTAATCGCCGAAGTGCAGCAAGGTCCACAATTGTTCGAGGCGGGTTTCGCCGCGCGCATCGAGAAAATCGGTGTTGAGGCCTTCGAGCATGAAGGCCTGGCGGGTCAGTTCGATGCGCAGGCGGTTGCGCGGATGGTCGCTGGGGGCGCGCAGAAAGAGCGCCATGCCGCGCGTCAAAATTTCCTGAGGCGCTTCCAGGCCCTGCAGGGTGTTGTGATCGGCTTCGGGTAAAACTTCAAACTGCGCCAGGGCTTTGGCGATTTCGTTGATTTGTCCCTTCCAGCGCCGGGCGAGCGGGGCGTGCAGCCCCGCGCCGAAAATGGTGAGGTGCCGCCCGACCAGCTGCCCGGCCATGCGTTTGGCCGGATTCTGGCTGACGGGAATTTCGCTCGTCAGGCTGGTTTTTTGAATTTGCATGGCGGCGACAGCGGCGCGCAGGGCGGCATCCTGGTCGGGGATGAGTCCCAGCCGCTGGAGGGCGGCCAGCAGCAGGCCGAAGGAAAAGCCGACTGCGGCGCGCGGCTGCCCGGCGTGGGTAAATTTCCAAAGCGGCGATTGGTTTTCGGCGGCGAGGGCGGCCAGTTTTCCGCCGGTGCAGAGCGCCAGCAGGCGGCAGCCATGTTCCAGCGCCTGATGGGTGGCGCTGAGGGTTTCCTCGGTGTTGCCAGAGTGTGATGAGGCGATGACGAGGGTGGCCGGGCCGCTGGCCCAGGCGGGTAAGTCGTAGTCGCGCGAGACGAAAATGGGCAGGCGGCAGAACGGCGCCACGTAGGCGGCCACCAGGTCGGCAGCAATGGCCGAGCCGCCCATGCCGGTGATGAGAATGCGCTGGAAGTCGGCGCTTTGCCCGGCGGGGAAGAAATCCGCTTCGGCCAGGCCCTGCTGCCAGGCGGCGAGCAGTTGGTCGGGCAGGCCGTTGATTTCGGCGAGCATGTTCTGTGGGTCAATTTTGGGGTAGATTTCGGCTTGGTCGAGATTCATAAAAGTCTCCGGTCAGGGTTGTTGGCTGGCGGTCAAACGGCGCTGAAGGTAGGCCAGGTAGAGCGCCACCGAACCGGCGGCGGCGGCATTGAGCGATTCGATTTTGCCGGTCATGGGCAGTTTTAGCACGAAGTCACAGGATTTTCGCACCAGCACGCGCATGCCCTCGCCTTCCGAGCCGACCACCAGCCCCAGCGCGCCCGTCAGCGGCGAGTGCTTTCCGGCGGCGAGGGAAATTTCTTCGCCGTCCTGGTCGAGGCCGACAATCCAGACGGCTTCGCGCTTTAATTCTTCGATGGTCTGCGCCAGGTTGGCCTGGGCAATCAACAAATGTTCGCTGGCGCCGGAGGAAGCGTTGACCACGCTGGGGGTGACGCCCACGCTGCGCGCAAGTGGAATGACCGCGCCGTGAATGCCGACTGCTTCGGCGGTGCGCAGCAGGGCGCCAAAGTTTTGCGGGTCGGTCAGCGCGTCTAGCAGCAGCACGAAGGGCGCTTCGTTTTTTGCGCGCGCCAATTCTAAAATATCCACCAGGTTGACGTAGGGGTAGCCGCCGGTTTCCAGCACCACGCCCTGATGATAATTGGTGAGATTATCCAATCGCTGACGCGGCGGGCGTTCCAGTGGAATGTTGCGCTCTTTCGCCATTGTCAAAATTTCGGCCAGGCGGCCTTTTTCCTGGGCGCTGTCGGCCACCAGCAGGCGAATGGGCTGGCGGCGGCGCGCGCGCAGGGTTTCATAAACAGCATTGCGTGAGTAGATGAATTCTTTCATGGTTGGTGGCGCAATTGTACCCGCTTTGCCCAAAATTGCTCATTGACAATTTAGAATAAATGTTCTATATTTAGCGCATTGGAGTACATGCCATGAACCGCAACCTTCCCTTTCAATTTCTTTCCGCCTTACGCGGCTTCGGCCTGCGGCGCGGCGCATTGTTCGGCGGCATTTTGTTGGTGGCCCTGCTGGCCTTTGAAGTGTTCAACTACACCACCACCGATTTTGCCCTGAGCGATGTGTTGGGCAGCGACTTGAACTTCCTCGGCATTCGCTGGGCAACCATTCTTTCCATTGCCTTCTGCGGCATAGATTTTGCCGGGGTGGCGCGGCTCTTCACCCCCGAACAGGGCCGTAATGAACCCGCCGAAGTCTGGTATCTCTTCGGCGCGTGGATCTTGGCCGCCGCCATGAACGCCACGCTCACCTGGTGGGGCGTGGCCGTCGCCATCCACACGCACACCGCGCTCGGCGCCGCCATCATCGGGCGCGAAACGATGAGCGGCGCTGTGCCGGTTTTCGTGGCCGTCATGGTCTGGCTGATTCGGATTCTCATCATCGGAACTTTTTCGATGGCGGGGGAAAGGCTCTTCTCGCTGGATGCCGCCCGCCCCGCCCGCTACGAAAATGCTCCACCCGCCCGCGCGCCGATGCCCATGCCGCGCCCGCTGACGGCTTCGCCCGCCGCCGCGCCGCGTCCACGCCCCGAACCAAGCTATCACCCGGCGGGGCTTTCAGCCAGCGCCAACGAAAAATCCAGCGGCTGGCGCGCCTGAAGAATACCAGCCACTGCGCCGGTCATCTGACCGGCGTTTTTTATTTCTCAACCCATTCCCAGCGCGCGCGGGCTGTGGTAAAACCAAACCAACATTTTTCGCTCAAAAGGATCGCCATGCCCATCATCCACCGCATCCACCATGTCGCCATCGTTGTAGAAGATATGGAAAAATCGCTCCAATTTTGGCGCGATGCGCTCGGCCTGCCGCTGAGCGAACTGCGCGAAGTACCCGCCGAAGCCAGCCAGGTAGCCTTTTTACCAGTCTCCGGCGCCGAAATTGAACTCGTCCGCCCCACCAGCGCCGACTCGGGCCTGGCGAAATACCTCGCCAAACGCGGCCCCGGAATGCACCACGTCTGCCTGGAAGTGGACAACCTGCCCGCTATGCTGACTCAACTCAAAGCCAGCGGCATCCGGTTGATTAATGAAGAAGCGCGCCTCGCCGCCGATGGCAAACGCTACGCCTTCGTCCACCCCGAAAGCACCGGCGGCGTGCTGGTCGAACTGTACCAACTGCC
>JAVHNW010000101.1:0-5095 GCA_036169755.1 bacterium
GTGACGGTCACCAGCCAATCGGCTGGGCCGCCAATGCGGGCAGAGGTATAGGGGGCCAATATCACCCTGGCCTGCGCCTCCAGTGGGGCGGGAAAAAGAGCATCCATGACCAAAATTATTTCTTTTCCTTCAAATGACCGATTAATTTGGTCAGCGTTTGGCGCGCCTGCTGCGGCGCTTCGCGTCCAAAGGCGTGGAATGCGCCATTTTGCTGGTCGGGGTCTGGCGCGGGGACTGCGCCCAAAATCAGATGCAGCGGAGGCAGCGCCAGCATTTCCGCTTCAAATTTACGTTTGGATTGAGCCATGACAGCCTTCCTTCTACCTGTTTTTCAGGTTTTCAAAGAGTTCCCGGCTGATGCGATTGGCGTCACCTGCCGAGAGAACCAGGACGACATCGCCCGGTTTGACTTCTGCCGTCAGCGTGTCGCGGATTTCATCCAGGCTGGCGATGAAACGCGCCGGAACGCCGCGCATCGCCTCAACCAGCTGCCGCGCCGAAAAATCCTGCTGTGCTTCGCGGGCGGCATAAATTTCGCTGACGATGACTTCGCTGGCATCGCCAAAAGCCAGGACAAACTCATCGAAGAGGGTTTGCACGCGCGAGTAGGTGTGTGGCTGCCAGACGACCCACAGCCGCCGGGCGGCGTAACGCGCGCGCGCCGCGGCCAGCGTGGCGCGGATTTCGGTGGGGTGATGCGCGTAATCATCCACGATGGTCACCCCGCCCGCCTCACCCAGCACCTCGAAGCGCCGCCCGGTTCCGCTAAATTGGCCGAGGGCGTTGGCGGCTTCTTTCAGTGGCAGGTTGAGCAGCCCTGCCAGAGTCAGCGCGGCCAGGCTGTTGCGCACATTGTGCAGGCCGGGAACCTGCAATTCGACTGCCGAAAGGTATTGCACCAACCCGCCCAGGCGCACGATGACGTCAAAGGTAAATCCGCCCTGGGCATTGGGGCGCATCGAGCGGGCGATGGCGCCTTCCCCGGCTTCCGTGCGCCCATCTGCCGAGATGCGGTAGGGGATGACGCGCTTGCCCAGGCGGCGGGCATCATTCATCAGCGTCAGCGCGCCAGCGTCTTCGGCGCAGGCAATCAACGCGCCGTTGGCCGGAATGCGGGTCACAAATTCAGCAAATGCGGCCTGAAAATCGGCGGGGGTCGGGTAGCAATCGGGGTGGTCATGCTCCACATTGGTGACGATGGCGTAGAGCGGTTTCAGCCCGAGGAACATGCGGTCGTATTCATCGGCCTCAATCACAAATTCGGCGCCTTTTCCGGCGCGGGCGTTGACGTTTAAATTATTCAGTACGCCGCCAACGATGAAGGATGGGCGGCGATGAAGTGCGTGCAGCATCCAGGCGACCATGGCGCTGGTGGTGGTTTTGCCGTGCGTCCCGGCGATGGCGATACCGGTTTTGGATTCCATTAATTTACCGAGGAAATCGGCGCGTTTGTAAACCGGAATTCCGGCGGCGAGCGCGGCCTGCACTTCGGGGTTTTCTGCCGGGATGGCGGAGGAGCGCACCACCCAATCGGCGCCGCGTACCTGCTCGGCTTTGTGACCGATGAACACGCGCGCCCCGGCCTGTTTCAAATCGGCGGCCAGTGGTGAAAGTGTCTGGTCTGAGCCGGAAACGCTATAGCCGCTCTCCAAAAGGAGGCGGGCGATGGCCGAAAGGCCGCTTCCACCGATGCCAATGAAATGAACGTGAGTCATAGTGATTCTCTAAATAAACACAACCAGCACGAAAATGAAGGCCAGCATGACGACAAAATAAATGGCCGGTTCGCCCAGCAGATGCGGCGCCAGGTTGGGAATCAGCGCTTTGGCGGCGTCACCCATGACGGTACCCTCCACCGGGTTGGTGATGTAACTGAAGGGATACCCGGCCTGGTCAATATAAAACCAGATCGAGCCGACCACCATGTAGCCATTGATGGCGCCCAACATAAAACCGAGCAGGCTGTCTTGCAGTTTTTCACGGGCCGCCTTCCCGGCAAAACGCGGCATTGAAACAGTTTGGTAGCCAAAGAAAACCAGAAGTCCAACGATGATGACGCGCAGCCAAAAAAGAATCAGGCTATCGGCTGGCATAGTATTGATGACCGGCACATAGCGTTCCAACAGACGGTTGAAAGCCAGCGCCAAAATCACACTGAATGAAACCAGCAGTTCTTTGGCCCAGCCGCGCATCGCGCCGATGATGCCAAACAAAATGACAAACAGCCAAAACATAAAGTTCAGGCTAACCATGTCGGCCTCCAGCCAATTCCATCAGATGCGCAGCAATTTGCGCGGCGGCCTGCGGGTTATACAGCGACTGCATTTCCTGGCGCATGGCTTGCATTTTTTCCGGCGTTTCCAACAGCTTTTCCACTGTCAGAAATAATCCGCTTTTCAATTTGGCGTCTTCAATCACCAGCGCCGCGCCGCGTTTTGCCAGAAAATCGGCGTTGACGCGCTGGTAGCGCCAGGCGTGCGGGTACGGAATCAGCACGGCGGGCAGGCCAAAGGCGGGAAATTCTCCCAGCGCCGAGGCGCCCGCGCGGGCGACGACCAAATCGGCGGCGGCCAGCGCCGCGCCCATTTCTTCATGCAGGTAGGCAAAGGGGCGGTAGCGCTTTGCCAGCGCGGGCGTCAAGCTTTGCGCGCGCGCCTCCACCAACGGCCAATCTGCTTCGCCGCTGATGTGGATGATTTCCATTCTTTCCAGCAAGCCGTTCAAATGTTCGAGCGTTGCCTGGTTGATGGAATGGGCGCCCTTGCTGCCGCCAAAAATGAGCAAAATGGGCAGGTTGCTGCGCAGATTGAATTTGGTGCGCGCCGCGGCGCGGTGCCAGCTGAGGAGTTCGGGGCGCACCGGGTAGCCGGTGACTCGCAGTTTGGCGTGCTGCCCGCTGAAGAAGGCGCGCGACTCGTCTGAGGTGAGTGCGATGCGGCTGGCAAACCGCGCCAACGCCTTCAGCGCCAGCCCCGGCTCGATGTCGGGAACATAGACCAGCGAGGGGATTTTTCGCGCGGCGAGCGCCACCGGCCCGGCGACGTAGCCTCCGGTGAAAAAAATCGCATCGGGTTGAAATTCATCCACCAAAACGCGGGCCTGCAAAAATCCGCGCGTCAGCGCCACCAGGTTGGCCGGGATTTGCGCCAGCCCCACGCCGTGCAATCCGGCGGCGGGAATGGATTTAAATAAAATACCAGCGCGCTCTACCAGCGCGGTTTCCATGCCGCCTTGCCCGCCCACCCACAGGAATTCGGCTTCGGGTTGTTGTTGGCGCAGGGCGTTAAGAACGGCCAACGCGGGGTAAACCCCGCCGCCCGTGCCGCCCGCGCAAATCAAATATCGCGCCAAAGTTCCTCCACTCAGGGGTTGATTCGGTGTCCGGCGCTGACTGCCGGGAAATGTTCATGAGAATGCCGACTGCTATCAGCGAGGCGGTCAGGTTGGAGCCGCCGGAACTGATGAAGGGCAGGGCGTTTCCGGCGAAGGGCATCAGCCCAACGATAACCAGCATGTTGATGGACGCTTCCAGGGCAATCCAAAAAGTCAGCCCAGAGGCGAGCAGGCTGCCGAGCATATCCGGCGCTTCTTTGGCAATTTTGAGCCCGCGCCAGAGCAGAACGCCGTACAAAAGCAGGGTGCCCAGTGCGCCGAAGAGACCCAACTCCTCTGTAATTACCGCAAAAATACTGTCGGTGGGCGGTACGGGCAGGCCGAGATGTTTGGTTTCGCTGCGTCCCAGGCCGACCCCAAACCATCCGCCTTTGACGATGGCCTCCAGCGAGCGGCGCACATGGTACGAGGCTTGCAGCGGGTCTTTGATGCCGAGAAAATAACTATTCAAGCGCTCGCGCCCGGTGGCGCTGACTTGCACCACCAGAAAGCCAACCACCAGGGCGATGACCAATAAAATGGCGATTTGTTTCAAGTCGCCGCCCGCCAGGAAAAAGAGCAGGCCGCCCAGCGCGAAAATAGTGGCGGTGGCCGAGAGGTCGGGCTGCAGGTAGATGAGGCCGCCGATGATACCGAGAATGATAGCCAGCGGCATCAGCCCCCACGAAATATCTTGTAGCTGCTGCTGTTTGGAATGCAGCCAGACGGCGAGATAAATGACCGTGATGACTTTTGCCAGTTCTGAAGGTTGAACTGACCCGTTGAGAAAGGAGCGCACTGCGCCGAGGCGCATTTCATTGATGGCGAGTACCGCCACCAGCAGGCCGATGGTGCTGAGCATGGCGGGCACAATCAGCGCGTGCCAGTTGTGATAATCCACCCGCGAGAGAATGTAGGCTCCCGTCACGCCAAGCGCCAGCCAGATCAGCTGGCGCAGGAACATGGCGGAGGCGTTACCGTAGACCGCGTAGGAAAAGTCATACGAGGCTGAGTACACCATCAGCATACCAAAGGTCAGGATGGCAATCATCGCCAGCAGCAGCGGAAAATCAACGTTGCCGCTGGCTTTGCGTATCGCGGCGGGTCGCCCGCCGCTGAGGGCGCGCGCGGCTGTGCCTTCGGCAGAGTTTAGCGCAGTGTTTCGGAAAATTCGTTGACCCATTCTTTAAACCTTTCGCCGCGTTCTTCAAAATCTTTGAATTCATCGTAACTGGTTCCGCCGGGGGAAAGCAAAACGACATGACCGGGCTGCGCCAGGCGGGCGGCGGCGCTGACGGCCTCGCGCAGCTTTTCGGCGCGTATCTGGCTGAAGGGGCGCATTCCCGGCTGGCGCGCGCCGAGCGCCGCTTCAATTTTTCCGGCGGCCTCACCGAACAAAATCACATGATCCACGCGCTCGTGAATGACTTTGGCAAGTTCTTCCCAGGGCAAGTCTTTGTCGCGCCCGCCCAGCAGAAGAATCAACGGGCCAGAAAAAGAGCGGATGGCGGCCAGGGTGCGCTCTGGCGCGGTGGCAATTGAGTCGTTGTACCACTGCGCGCCGCGCCAACTGCGCACAAATTCGAGGCGGTGCGGCACGCCGTGAAAGCCCTTGATGCCTTCGCGCATTTCTTCGGGGCTGAAACCGGCAGCGTGGGCGATGGTGCAGGCCGCCAGCGCGTTCAGCCGGTTGTGGTCGCCGCGCAATTCGATGACATCTTCC
>JAVHNW010000102.1:0-5060 GCA_036169755.1 bacterium
CCGCCGCCCATTCGGTGGTGCGCCGCCACATGCTGACGGAATGGCTGCTGGTCAGTGTTTTCAAGATGCCCATCACCCAAACGCATGAGGAAGCCCACAACCTGGAACACGCCATCTCGCCCCTGCTGGAAGAGCGGATGCGCCAGGCGCTCGGTGACCCGCAGCTTTGCCCGCACGGCAACCCCCTGCCGGGCTGCGAATCCGTTACCAGCGCCTGGCTCCCGCTGACAGAACTGGCGGCTGGCGCCAGCGTCACCCTGCGCCGCATTCACGAATTTGCCGAAGACAACCCCCAAATTCTCAACTTTCTCTACGAAAACGGGCTGATTCCCGGCCAAATCGTCACCGTGCAAGAAGTTTTACCTTTCAACCAAACATTGACCCTTGCCGTGAACGGAAAATCGGTTACCCTCGGCTTTTCAATTGCACATTTTGTCTACGCTGAAACATAGGAACAAACATGGCAAAGAAAAATAAAATCATGCTGGTCACTGGCGCAACGGATGGCATTGGCCGGGCTACCGCGCTGGAACTGGCGCGGCGCGGCGCGCTGGTCATTTTGCACGGGCGCAGCCTGGACAAACTGGAACAAACCCAGGAGGAAATCGCCCGACAGGTTCCCGGCGCGCTGCTGGAAATCGCCCAGGCCGACCTGGCCTCGCTCGAACAAGTGCGCGGCCTGGCGCTGGAAGTGGAAGCCCGCTTCGACCGGCTGGATGTTCTCCTTCACAATGCCGGCGTTTTTATGAAGGAGCGCCAACTTTCTGCCGATGGCTTTGAAATGACCCTGGCGGTTAACCAACTGGCGCCCTTTGCCCTCACCTGGGAACTGCTGCCCCTGCTGGAAGAAAGCGCCGCGCGTGTGGTGACGGTTTCTTCCATTGCCCACCGCCGCGCGCAAATTGATTTTGACGACCTGAACGCCGAAAAATCCTTCGATGGCTACCGCGCCTACGCCCAATCCAAATTGGCGAACATTCTCTTCGCCAACGAACTGGCCCTCATCGCCGCCGGAAAACTGACCTCCAACAGCCTGCACCCCGGCGTCATCACCACCAAACTGCTCCAGGCTGGCTTTGACGCCACCGGCGCCGACCCGGCCTCCGGCGCGGCGACTTCCGTTTACCTGGCAACCTCCCCCGACGTGGCAAAAATCAGCGGAAAATATTTTTCCGACAACCGCCCGGCGCCGCTCGCCCCGCAGGCGCTCGACCTGACAGCCCAAAAGCGCCTGTGGGAAATCTGCGAAAATTGGACGCGCTGGCAGTGACGGAATATTTCATTGACAAAAAAGGAGAATTATATGAAATCTGACCTTGACGCCCTCATGCAGCAAAAAGAGTTTGACGCGCTCGTCATCTTTGGCAACGCCGAAAACAACCCGCCCATGTACTACCTGACCGGCGGCGGCCACGTCAGCGCCGCAACGCTGATAAAAAAACGCGGCGAAGCGCCGATTTTGTTCTACAACGACATGGAACGGGATGAAGCCGCCAAAACCGGCCTGAAAACCCGCTCGTACAGCGACTTCCCCTGGCAAGATTTGCTCAAGGAAGCGGGCGGCGATATGGCGCTGATGAGCGCTCTGCGCCTCGAGCGCATTTTCGCCGACCTGGGCGTGAGTGGGCGGGTGGGCATTTACGGTCACACCGATTTGGGAACGATGTGGGCCACGCTCAGCCACCTGCAAAAACGCCTGCCCGCCTTGCAGCTCATCGGCGAAACGCGCGAAAACTCCCTCTTCATGTTTGCGATGGAAACCAAAGACGAAGCCGAAGTGGAGCGCATCCGCCGCATGGGGAAAATCACCACCGAGGTCGTCGGCCTGACGCGCGACTTTCTCACCAGCCGCGCCCTCCGCGCCGATGAAGTGCTGCTGCGTGAAGACGGCGCGCCGCTGACCATTGGCGATGTAAAAGCCAAAATCAATTTTTGGCTGGCCGAGCGCGGCGCGATTCCCGCCGAGGGCCTCATTTTTTCGATTGGGCGCGATGCGGGTGTGCCGCACTCGGTGGGCAATCCCACCGATTTAATGCGCCTGGGGCAAACCATCGTCTTTGACATTTACCCCGCCGAACAGGGCGGCGGCTACTTCTACGATTTCACCCGCACCTGGAGCCTGGGCTACGCCACGCCCGCAGCGCAGAAATACTACGATGAAGTTCGCGCCGTGTACCGTCAGGTGGTCGAAAACTTGGATTTGAACGCGCCCTTCAGCCAGTACCAAAAATTGACCTGTGAACTGTTTGAAAAAAACGGTCACAAAACCCTGCGCACCGATCCGGCCCCCACCGAAGGCTACGTCCACAGCCTGGGGCATGGCGTTGGCCTGAACATTCACGAGCGCCCCTGGAGTGGCCTGACCGCTGACGATTCCAACCGGCTCAAACCCGGCGTGGTCTTCACCATCGAACCCGGCCTGTACTATCCCGAACAAGGCATGGGCTTCCGCATCGAAGACAGCTACTGGGTCAACCCGCAGGGAAAAATGGAACTGCTGGCCGACTATCCGTATGATTTTGTGCTGAAGATGGAAAAATAAGCGCATCATGCCCATTCTTTCCATCGAATCTTCCTGTGACGAAACCGCCTGCGCCGTGCTGGAAAATGGCCGGGCGCTGCTGTCTTCGGTGGTCGCCTCGCAAATGGACATTCACGCCCGCTATGGCGGAGTCTTCCCCGAAGTGGCTTCGCGCCAGCATGTGCTGAGCATCGTCCCGGTGGTCGAGCAGGCCCTGGCTGAAGCGGCCCTCTCGCTGCGGGACGTGGACGCCATCGCCGTGACGCGCGGCCCCGGCCTGGCCGGGTCGCTGGTCGTTGGGTTAAACGCTGCCAAAGGGCTGGCCCTCGGCAGCGGAAAACCGCTCATCGGCGTGAATCACCTCGAAGGCCACCTCTACGCCGCCTGGCTGCACGCGGCCTCCGAGCAAAATCCGCCGCCCGAACCGGGCTTTCCGCTGATTGCGCTGCTTGTCTCCGGCGGCCATACCGAAATTGACCTGATGAGCGGCCACCTTCACTACCGCCGCCTGGGCGCAACCCTAGATGACGCGGCGGGCGAGGCCTTCGACAAGGTGGCGCGTATGCTGGGCCTGCCCTACCCCGGCGGGCCGCTCGTCCAAAAAGCCGCTGAAAGCGGTGACCCCCAGGCGTTTCCTTTCAAAATCCCAAAAACCGATGGCCGCTGGGATTTCTCCTTCAGCGGGCTGAAAACCGCCGTGCTGTACGCCGTCCGCGACCTGGAAAAAGCCGGAACACCCCTCCCGGTCAGCGACCTGGCGGCCAGTTTTCAGGCTACCGTTGTGCAGGCGCTGATTGTCAAAACGGTGGACGCGGCGCGGGAACACGGCGTGAAGGAATTGCTGCTGGCGGGCGGCGTTTCGGCCAACGGGCCGCTGCGTCAGGCTTTTCTGAATTTGCAAAAGGATGGTTTCACCGTTCACATTCCGCGCCTGGCCTACTGCACCGACAACGCCGCCATGATTGCCGCCGCCGGATGGTTTCGTCATCAGGCTGGCGAGCGCACCGCGCTGGATGTGGATGTGCTGCCCACCTGGCCGCTTTCCTGAATCCCTCGCCGCAGCGAGACAGGGGATTCAACTGCGAATAAATTACCTGAAAAGGAAAATGTGAATTCTTACTTCGCCGTAACCACCCCCGGCCTGGAAAAAATTACCGCCCAGGAACTGCTGCGCCTGGGGCTTTTCGATTCGCTTCCGGCTGAGGCGGAAGAAGGCGGCCTGACATTTACCGGCGGCCTGGAGGCGCTTTACCGCGCCAACCTGAGCCTGCGCAGCGCCAACCGCGTTGTGGCGCGGCTGGGACAGTGGTTTTACGCCCGCGATTTTGCCGAACTGCGCCAGCGCGCCGCGCGCCTGCCCTGGGAGCGCTTTCTCGTTCCGGGCCGGGGTCTGCGCCTGCGCGTCACCTGCCACCAATCCAAACTGTATCACTCCGGGGCTGTCGCCGAGCGAGTCGCCCTGGCAATTGCCGACCGGCTGGGAAAAGACTCGCCCTGGCACACCGGCGCCGCCGAAGATGAAGACCACCCAGAGCAGCTGATTCTCGTCCGGCTGGAAAATGATCGCGCCACCGTCAGCGTAGACTCATCGGGAGAACTGCTGCACCGGCGCGGCTACCGCCTGGCCTCGGCCAAAGCCCCGCTGCGCGAAAATCTGGCCGCCGCCCTACTGCTGGCGAGTGGCTGGGATGGCGCTTCGCCGCTGATTGACCCTTTCTGCGGTTCGGGAACCTTCCCAATCGAAGCGGCGCTGATGGCGCTGGGTCTGCCGCCAGGCGCCAATCGAAAATTTGCCTTCATGGATTGGCCGGGATTCGACTCGGCGCTGTGGAATTCTGTGCTGCGGCAGGCGGCTGCGCCGCCTCGGGAACTGCCCCCGCTTTTCGGCTTCGACCGGGACGCAGGGGCGGTGCGCCTGGCCGGAGAAAATGCCGCCCGTGCCGGAGCGCTGCCTTTCATCACCTTTGGCGCTCAGGCGGTTTCACATTTGCAAAGCCTGCCCGCTTTGCCGCCCGGCTGGCTGATTACCAACCCGCCCTACGGTGTGCGCCTCAGTGATGGCAAGGATTTGCGCAACCTGTACGCCCAATTCGGCAATGTGCTGCGAGATGGCTTTCGCGGCTGGCGCGTGGGCGTGCTGACTGCCGACCTGAGCCTGCTGGGGCAGATGAAACTAAATTTTGATACTTCCCTGCGCTTCAAAAATGGCGGCCTGCCCGTCATTTTTGGCCGGGCAGCTGTGGCGTAAACCTTGGGCCTGCGCCGCATCGCCACGCAGCGGTGGCGAAAGCCTTGGGCTTGCCGCCGCAAATCGGAGATTTGCGCCACGCAGCTGTGGCGTAAACCTTGGGCCTGCGCCGCATCGCCACGCAGCTGTGGCGAAAGCCTTTGGCTTGCGCCGCATCGCCACGCAGCTGTGGCGAAAGCCTTTGGCTTGCGCCGCAAATCGGAGATTTGCGCCACGCAGCTGTGGCGTAAACCTTGGGCTTGCGCCGCAAATCGGAGATTTGCGCCACGCAGCTGTGGCGTAAACCTTGGG
>JAVHNW010000103.1:0-1033 GCA_036169755.1 bacterium
TTTGAAGACTGGGAACAATTCGCCCGCTACGGCTTCAACAAAAGCCACGCCGCCGATTATGGCCTCGTCTCGGTGCAGACCGCCTTCCTGAAAGCGCATTACCCCGCCGAATACATGTCGGCGCTGATGTCGGTCTTCAAGGATGACAGCGCCAAAGTCTCGCTCTACATTGCCGAAGCGCGCGCGCTGGGAATCGCCGCATTGCAGCCCGACATAAACCATTCCCTGCTCGATTTCAGCATCGAAGACCCACTGGACGAAAAAGGCCAAAAACACTCCGCCATCCGCTTTGGCATGAGCGCCATCAAAAACGTTGGCGTTGGCTCGGTGGAATTGATTTTGGCCGGACGCCGCGAAAACGGAATCGAAAAACCCTTTGCCGATTTGACCGACCTGGCCCAAAGGGTGGATTTGCGCTCGGTCGGCAAACGCTCCCTCGAATGTCTGATCAAGGCCGGGGCCTTGGATGTGTTTGGCGGGCGCGCCGCCCTGCTGGCCGCGCTCGACCAGCTGGTCGCCGTCAGCGCCAGCCACTTCAAATCCGTAGACAGCGGCCAGTTATCGCTCTTCGGCGCGGCGACCGGCGTCCAGGCGCAGAGCATCACCCTCGGCGGCCAGAAAACCGACAAAAAAGAAGCCCTGGCCTGGGAACGCGAATTGATGGGCGTCTACCTCTCCGACCACCCGCTCAAAGCCTACGAAGAACTGCTGCTCAGCGGCGTCAGCCACAACTCGCTGACGCTGAGCGAGGTCGTCAGCCCACAGCCCTGCCGCGTGGCGGGCCTGGTGGTTTCCTCGCGCCCCTACAAAACCAAAAAAGACAGCATGATGGGCTTCGTCACCCTGGAAGATTTAACCGGTACCATCGAACTGGTCATTTTCCCTCGCGCCTGGGAAAAATACCGCGCCCTGTGCGAAGACGGCAAAGTCATTTTGGCAGTCGGAAAAATTGACCCGGCCACCACCCCGCCCAAAGTGCTGGTGGATGAAATCCGCACCGATTTTAAAGTGTATGTTTCCGCAGACAGCGCCC
>JAVHNW010000104.1:0-1025 GCA_036169755.1 bacterium
GCCGGGCAAGCTGGGCGAGGGGCTGCGCTGCGTGGTTTCCGTATCCATGCTGACTGAAGGCTGGGACGCGAATACCGTCACCCACGTTTTGGGAGTGCGCGCTTTTGGGACGCAGCTGCTCTGTGAGCAAGTGGTGGGACGCGGCCTGCGGCGCATGAGTTACACGGCCAATGAGCAGGGGATGTTTGAGCCGGAATATGCCGAGGTGTATGGCGTGCCTTTTTCGTTCATTCCCAGCGCCGGGTCGGCCAAAGACCCCAAGCCGGGGCCGACTCCCACGCGCGTGCGCGCTCTCGAAAGTCGCAGCGCCTGTGAAATCAGCTTTCCAAGAATTGTGGGCTACCGCTACCAGTTCGAGGGCGACCGGCTGGCAGCGACTTTTGGCCCGGATGCGCAGATGTCAATTTCTACCGCTGACCTGCCAACCAAAACCGAAATGTCATCCATTCTCGGCGAGGCGAATTTCCATGATTTGTACGGGCTGAAAGACGAGCGCCTGAACCAGGTGGATTTCACACTGGCGGCGCTGACCCTGGAAAAGTATTTTAAGGATGGCGATGGCAACCCGAAACCCTGGCTTTTTCCCCAACTACTCAAAATTGTGCGCGAATGGCGCGAAAGTTGCCTGACCTGCAAGGATAATGCCTTCCCACAGATGCTTTTAATCGTGGGTTTTGCCCACGCCGCGGTGGAGAAAATTTACCAGGCAATTGTGACATCCAAAGGCGAAGCGAAGACTCTGCTGCCCCTTCCGCGCCCCTATGATGCCACCGGCTCGACCCGTTATGTGGATTTTGACACCGCCCGCGAGGTGTATCGCACCGACCCGCACAAATGCCAGGTTTCGCATGTGGTGCTGGATAGCGGTTGGGAAGCCAAAATGGCCGAAGTACTGGAAGAGATGGACGAAGTACGCTGTTACGTCAAAAACTACCAGCTTGGGTTTATCATTCCCTATACCTTCAACGGCGAAGAGAAGCAATACAACCCAGATTATCTCATCCGGCTGGATGACGGGCATGGCG
>JAVHNW010000105.1:0-1487 GCA_036169755.1 bacterium
ATACGTTCCGGTGAGGGGGATGCCGAGGGTTTTCTGAAACCAGACCATGCGCAGCAAAACAGGGATCAATGAGGACTGGAAGGGAATGACCATTAATGCGACCAAAACAGCAAAAAAGAATTCCTTGCCCTTGAAGTTTAGAAATGTAAAGGCGTAGGCGGCGTTGGCAGCAATCATCAACGGCAGGATGGTGGCCGGGATGGTAACGGCGGTGGTATTGATAAGCGAGGCCAACATGCCGCTGCTCAGCGATTTTTGATACGCATCGAGAGTCCAAACAGTGCTGAGTGGGTTAAACAAGGCTTCCCACCAGGGAGAAACATCGGCCAAAGAACTTGGCCGTAGGGAAGTAACCAGCAAGCCCAGTGTGGGCGTGGACCAGATGACCACCAGCAGCAGCATTCCCAATGTGCTGCCCAGTTTAAAATTTTTGAGAACGTGTAAGATTTTTCTCATCGTAACAGCTCCTGTTGGCGGGCGGTCTGAATCTGCAGCCACATCAGCGGGGCAATCAAAATAACCAAAACGGTGACAACCGCCGAGGCTGGCCCGATGTTGGAATTTTCAAAAAATTGTTTGTACCATTCAAAAGCCAAAACGCTTGTGTTGAAGTTGCCACGTGTCATTGCCAGCACAATATCGAAAATTTTCATCACGAGAATGAGCACTGTCACAAAAACCGACATCACGGTTCCCCAAACTTGGGGAAGAATAACCTGGAGGAAAACCTGCCAGGGACTGGCGCCATCCAACTGAGCAGCTTCAATGGTTTCTTCAGGCACAGCCTTGATGGCGGAGGAAATGACCACCATGGCGTACCCCACCTGCAGCCAGACAATGACCGCCATCAGCAAGAAGGAGTTGAGGTGTCCCTGGTCAATTGTCAGCCAGGGTTGGGAGGAAAAACCCAACAGCCTGACCAGCGCGTTCAGCAGGCCAACTTCTGGCCGCCCCGGCGGGACATAGGCATAAAAATAAGACCAAATGGTGGATGCGGCGACAAAGCTGATTGCCATCGGCATAAAAATCAGCGATTTGAAGATGCTCTCCAGTTTGGGCCCTGCCTGATTGGATAACGCGGCGGCAGCGGTGCCAAAAGCCACCGTAAAGGCCGGAACAATCAGTACCCACAAAAAATTATTGAGCAAAATTTGCAGAAAGTGCGGGTCGGTAAACAAATCAATATAATTTTTAAATCCCACCCATTTTTTTACGCTGTCGTCCATGAAAGACCAGGAAATGGTCTGGAATAAAGGCGCCACCAAAACGACAATCACAAGCACGGCGGCAGGAGTCAAAAAGGCCAGCCAGTCACTTCTTTTGCGAATCTGTTCTGGCAGCAGAGAAATGAGCAGGTGTAACAGCCAATACAGCCCATAGCTGGCGGCCACGCCGATAACAATAGCGAACAAGCCAAAGAAAATATCACCCATCGTCCAACTCCTGTCAATAAGAAGACGCAACGACTTTTATTTTAATTCTGGTGG
>JAVHNW010000105.1:1497-4982 GCA_036169755.1 bacterium
CGCGGTTTTTTACCCGGCGCCACCAGAACAGAAAGCTATTTAGGGTTGGTATTTGCCATCAATGCGCGCGGCGGCATCGGCCCAGGAGACGCGCCCAGCGACAAAGTCGGTGCCTGCCGCCCAGAATTCGGCGTTTACTTCAGCAGGCATTTGGTCTGAGCCATCGAAGCCAAACACTGCCGCATTCGCCATTGCCTGACCAATTTTGCGCTGCATTTCGTTGGGATACAGCGCAAGGTCAAAGGTCTTGTGAGGCGAAATATCGCCAGTAGCCACCTGATATTTCAACACTTCGGGGCTGAAGATAAAGGCGGCCACTTTGGCTACATCCTGGTCAACATGCCCCTGGAAGACTGCCGCAATATCGCCGCCACCCAGCACGCCCGCCTGACCACCTTCCGGCGCCGGCAGGGCAAAGACATCCAGATGAGTGTAATCGCCTGCTTTGATTTCCGCCTGAATATTTTCGGGCATGAAGGCAGTGATGAATGAACCCTGACGCAGCATGAAGCACTGGCCCTGATCCTTGCCCTCCGCGAAGAGCGGAGCCGTATCCTGGAAAGAGTCGGTCGCCATGGAGATTCCACCGCCATTGACCTGGCCGTCAGCGAGCAGGCGCTTGGCAACTTCATCTGCCGCTTTGGTTACTTCTGGCGAGCTGAAGTGAACTTCGCCAGCAATCCATTTGGCGTAGGTATCCGGGCCAGAGAAGTCCAAAACGTATTGCTCAAGCCAGTCCGTGAAAGGCCAGCCAGTCGCCCCGCCCGATTCGATGCCTGCGCACCAGGGGTAACCTGAGCCATCAGCTTTGATTTTTTCCTCCAATGCCGTCAGTTCGGCGGCACTGGTCGGCGCGCTGTAGCCATACTGGGTAAACGCAGACGGATTGTAGAAAACCAGGGTTTTCATGTTGGCTGAAACAGGCAGGCCGTAAATTTTTCCATCCACCACAGCCAGTTTATCCCAGCCAGGCACCAGGGTGGAGAGCGGCTTGCTCAAATCAATCACTTGTTCGAGCGGGACGAGACGATCGGCAAGATTCTTGAGGCCGCCGGGCTGTGGCCACATGGCAATATCCGGCTCCTGACCAGATTCAATCTTGACCTTGATGTCAGTGTCGAAGGATGCCAGCGAAGTAAAAGTGACTTCGATGCCATTTGCCTGACCGAACTCGGTTAGCGCCTTCTGAAAAGCGGCGGACTGCGCTTCACCATAGCCACCATAAATAACCACTTTGCCATCCCCTGCCGGCAGGCTGGTTGTGTCTTGTCCCGCCGCAGGGGCCTGAGTAGCGGCAGGGCCGCAAGCGCTCAGCACCAGAGAAACTAGGACGAACAGGCTGGTCAAAGACCAGAAAATACGATTGGCTTTCATTTTTTCTTTCTCCTCTTGGTCACATGGTTGAATACAAAAGTAAGACAAAGCGATGAAAAATGGGTCGTTGTAAAGAAAAATCACCTCCTTTTTAGGGCCTTTTAAAGCGCACGGCACGATTTCCGCACAATTAATTCAGTTTCCAGGTTGAGATGTTTTTCAGCAGGGGATTGGCCCTGAATTAAATCCAACAGCATGACGCAAGCCTGCTGCGCCAGCGCTTCGGCAGGCAGGTGAACGGCGCTGAGCGGCGGGTCGGCATACTTTGACCAGGGAATGTCGTCAAAGCCCATCATCGAAATATCATCAGGTACGCGCAAACCAGCCTCGCGGATGGCAGCCTTGGCACCCATGGCCACGTTATCACTGGCGACAAAGACGGCCGTAAAGGCTTCCCGGCTTTGCAGGAGCGAATTCATGCGCTCGAAACCACTTTCCGGGTCAAAATCCGCGTAGCGAATCAGGTTGGGGTTGGGGGAAATTCCGGCGGAGTTCAGCGCATCCAAATAGCCCTGTACACGTTGAGGGGCAGCGGTGTAGGAAGCGGGAGCATTGGTGATACAGGCAATTTTGCGATGACCAAGCGAGATAAGGTGAAGCACAGCCTGCTCGGCGGCAGCGCGGTTATCCACGTCTACCGAAGGCAGATGCGAGCCTTCCAAATGACCCATCAACACAGCGGGAATTTCCGCGTTCTCTAATACACGCAGGGCTTCATCATCCATGCGCGGGGTCAGCAAAATCATCCCGTCAATACGCTTGGCGCGCGCCAGTTCCAAATAAGCCTGGCTCTGATGCTCAGCGCTGACTTGTTCAATCATCAGGCGAAGATTTTGCTGCCGGGTGACTTTAAGCAAACCGCCGATAATTTGGGGCAAAAAGGAGTCGCTGGCAATGTGGTGCGGGCTGCGCGTCATCACTAGGCCGATGGCGCGTGTGCGGCGGCTGGCAAGCGTTTGGGCAGCAGAATTGGGAACATACCCCAACTGTTCGGCAGCCTCCAGCACTTTTTGGCGCGTCTCCGGGCTGATTTGAAACCCCTCTACATTATTCAGCACAAAAGAAACTGTTGTGCGGGAAACTCCCGCACAATTGGCAACATCCTGGCTGGTGATGCGTTTTGTTTTGCTGCCCATAAACATATCTCCTGCTGCTAACGCGATTTACTAACGCGCGTTAACTATATAACAAAAAAATATAGAAGTCAATCCCCTTTTTTCTTCAAGAGTTGCGGCTCTCTAAGAAAAGTTCATCCCGCACTGTTTTTTTTTAGCAAAACATTTTTATTGAATTTGGGCCAGGATATTTTCAACCGCATCCTGATTTATGCGCGGTTCCAACTTGCGCGGGTCGGTGGTCAGGCCGGTCATTTCGGCGCGGCAGGGCGAGGTGGAGCAGTCTAGCGTCAGCTCGCCCTGGCAGGCGCGGCAGTAGACCAGGTCTCCGCTGTGCGAGGTTCGGGGCAAGACCAAAACTGCGCCGCAATGCGGACAGGGAAGCGCCGGGATGCCTTCCGCTGTGTGGCTGACAATGTGCGCCAGGTCGCCAGCACGCGCCAAAAGGCACATTTCACGCGCCAGTCGCGCGTCAAACTGCGTTCCGGCGCCTTGTTCGAGGCGGCACAGCGCCTCGTCCACGCTCATTCCAGGCCGGTAAGGGCGGGTACTCGTCATCGCGTCAAAGGCGTCTGCGATGCTGACGATGCGTGAGACGAGTGGAATCTCCTCGCCACGTAACCCTTTCGGGTAGCCGCGTCCATCTATCCGCTCGTGATGTTCCTCAGCGGCAGCGCGGACCAAATCGGCCAGCGGATGCCCACTGAGCAGTTTTCCGCCAATTTGGGGGTGAGTCTGAATGATGGCGAATTCGCTTTCGGTCAAAGTTTCCGCCTTTCGCAAAATTTGGTCGGGGATGCTGACTTTTCCCAAATCATGCAGGTAGGCGGCCAGGCTAACTTGGATGGTTTCATCTTCAGGCAGGCCAATTTTGGCTGCCAGTAGTTTGGCAAATTGTGAAACGCGCCAAACATGGCCGCCCGTGTAGGGGTCACGCGCTTCGATGATGTCCGCCATGATGAGCAGGGATTTGAGCAGGGGTTTGTCAATATTCAT
>JAVHNW010000106.1:0-4865 GCA_036169755.1 bacterium
GGTTGGGGTTGGCGCCGTAGCGCAGGGGAAGAGTTTTCATGGGGGCTGTTTTTTTGGGGAAAATAATCAGGAAAGGCGAGTCTGGCGGCTGCCAGGGACCAACTGTCCAATGACAAAGCTTTCTTCTGGAATGAGTTTTTGCACCTCGGCAGCCGCAGATTGCCCGACCACCAGCACCATGCCGATGCCCATGTTGAAGACACGGTACATTTCAGCGGTGGCGATGCCGCCTTTTTGCTGAGTCAGCTGCCAGAGCGGGGGAATCGGCCAAGAGCCAAGGTTAATCTGCGCGTCCAGGTTTTCCGGCAGAATGCGCGGAATGTTTTCGATAAATCCACCGCCGGTCAGATGCGCCAGCGCCTTAACCTGTGGCGAATGCAGCGCGGCGCTCAATAAATTGAGGTAGGAGCGGTGGGGAGCGAGCAGGGCGTCCGCCAGGGAAACGCCCCATTCGGGGAAGACGGTTTCCAGGTCAGAATCGGCAAACACCTTGCGGATGAGGGAGAAGCCGTTGGTGTGCGGGCCGGAAGAGCGGAGGCCAATCAGCACATCACCCGCCTGCAAGTCGGCGGTGCGCGGCAAAATCTGCTCGCGCTCCAGCACGCCGACAATGGTTCCGGCGACATCGAATTCGCCTGGCTGATAGACGCCCGGCATTTCCGCCGTCTCGCCGCCGAGCAGGACCATGCCCGCCGCCTGGCAGGCCTCGGCGATGCCGGTGACGATTTCCGCCGTGTGTTCGGGAACGAGCGCGGCGGTGGCGAAATAATCCATAAAGAACAGAGGACGCGCGCCCTGCACCAGAATATCATCAATGCAGTGGTTGACGATGTCGTGACCAATACCACGATAACGCCCCAGCTGCGCCGCCAACTTGACTTTTGTGCCAACACCATCCGTGGAGGCAACCAACACCGGGTGCGTCATCTCCTTCAGCGCGGAGACATCCAACAGACCACCAAACGAACCGATGCCCGCCAAAACAGCGGGGCTGTAGGTGGCCTGCACAGCAGATTTCATCAGGGCTACAGCGCGGTTGCCCGCATCAATTGAGACGCCAGAGTCGGCATAAGCAGATTTCGGAAGCGGATTTCGGATTTCCACCGCCGCCTGCGCCCGGCGGACAGAGGCGCGCACCGCGGCCCAGGAAGGTGACGGAATATCAACGAACCTGCCTTCCAGCGTATACGCGCGAAAACGAATGGGGGGTATCGGCGCGGAGGGCGGTTTTTCCTTCCCCCGAGGCTCTGGCAGCGGCGGCAGCGACTGCCCACGCTCGACATGAATGACTCGGTACAAAAATTTCTGCCAATCCTGCACCACCTGCGCGGGCAAAATACGCTTGAACTCCAGACTTTTGCGTCCAAAATTGTAAAGCATCCCGACCGAACTGCCTGTCGCCGTGAGATATGTCATGATTTGCCCAAACTCATCAGCGCCAAGCGCATGGGAAAACGCCTTGCATTCCACAACAAAGGTCTCTTCGATCCACAAATCCAGAACGAGATAGCCGATTTTTTTATCGGCCACCAGAACTTCCACGCGCTTCTCCATTTCGACAGCCAATCCGTTGGCGCGGCACAAATCTGCCAGGCGGCGCTGATAAAATTTTTCAGCGTGCCCAGGCTTCAATTCGTTGTGCGTCTGCATCGCCAGCCCATTGACCAGAAAAGTCAACTCATCGGTGTCGAGGTTAATAAAGCCCGGTTTTCCCTTTTCCATCAAAACCTCCGCTTCCAATCATCCGAAATCCGCTTCCAAAATCCGTTTTTAAAATCCGTTTTTGAACTACGCTTCACGCTTTGGCTGCAATATCAGTGCGGTACTGCATTCCGTCAAAGCAAATCTGGCCCAGCGCCGCGTAAGCCGATTCTACCGCTGAAGGCAAAGTCCGCGCCCGGGCGGCGACATTCAAAACCCGACCGCCGGAAGTGACCAGGCGGCCATCAGGATTAACCCTCGTCCCGGCGTGAAAGCAAAACGCCCCATCCGGCAGGCCGCCCACTTGAATCATCTGGCCTCTTTCCGCCTTTTCCGGGTAGCCCCTCGATGCCAGCACCACGCAAACCGCGGCGCCATCCCGCCAGCGGATTTCCGTTTCAGCCAGATTCCCATCCACGCAGGCCAGCGCGATTTCCAGCAAATCCGTTTCCAGCAGAGGCATCAACGCCTGAGTCTCCGGGTCGCCGAAGCGGCAGTTAAATTCCAGCGCGCGGATTCCCTGCGAGGTAAGCATCAGCCCGGCGTAAAGCGCGCCCACAAAAGGCATCCCCTCCGCTCGCAGGCCGTCCACTGCCGGCTGCAGCACCTTTTCCAGCGCTTCTTTTTTTAATTTTTCCGTCAAAATCGGCGCGGGAGCATACGCGCCCATGCCGCCGGTGTTCGGCCCCTGGTCGCCGTCAAAAATCCGTTTATGGTCTTGAGCCGCCAACATCGGCCTGACAGCCGTTCCATCCACAAAAGCCATCAGCGAAACCTCCGGGCCGGTCAGCCTTTCTTCGATGATGACTTCATCCCCCGCCGCGCCAAACGCGCCGCCTTCGAGCATACCGCGCAGGGCGGCCTCCGCCTCGGCGCGGCTTTCGGGCAGAATCACCCCTTTGCCCGCCGCCAGGCCAGAGGCCTTAATCACAATCGGATAGTCAACCTGCTTCAGATGCGCCAGGGCCTCGTTCAGGCGGCTGAAGGTCGCGTAGCGCGCCGTTGGAATTTCGTGCCGCGCCATGAAGTTTTTGGCGAAGGCTTTGGAAGATTCAATCCGCGCCGCCGCCTGGCTCGGCCCAAAGCAGCGGATTCCGGCGGCTGAAAGCGCATCGGCCACACCCGCCGCCAGCGGCGCTTCGGGCCCTACCATCACCAATCCGATTTGCTCCTCGCGGCAAAAGCGAATGATGCCCGCCTGGTCGTTGACCTCCAGCGACACGTTCTCGCCGCAGGCCGCCGTGCCGGGGTTGCCGGGCGCGATGTATAGCCGACTCAGCCGCGGCGACTGCGCCAACTTCCAGGCAAGCGCGTGCTCACGCCCGCCAGAGCCAAGGACAAGAATCTTCAGTTTTCCCTGTTCATCCATTTCTATCCCTTCTCTTTTCCGCGCTCAAAACCGGTCTTGGCTGAAGAAAAATCCACCGGAACTGGATACTGCCCGCTGAAACAAGCCTGACAATACCCGTCAGCGCTGCCAACTGCGCGCATCATCCCCTCCAGCGAAAGGAAGGTGAGCGAATCGGCGCCCACCGCCCGACAGATTTCGCCCACCGTGCGCTTATGCGCAATCAAATCATCGTATTTGCCCATGTCCACGCCCATGAAACAAGGATGCTTGATGGGCGGGCAGGTGATGCACATGTGAACTTCCCTGGCGCCCGCCTGCCGCAGCAGTTTCACCAGCGGCCCGGTAGTATTGCCGCGCACAATGCTGTCGTCAATCACCACCACCCGCTTGTTCAAAACATTTTCACTGATGACGTTAAATTTGAGCGCCACCCCGCGCTTGCGTAGCGAATCGGTCGGCTCGATGAAGGTCCGGCCAACGTAACGATTTTTGACAAAACCATCGTTGTATGGAATTCCGCTCGCGCGCGAAAAGCCAATCGCCGCCGGAATGGATGAATCGGGGACGGGAATGACTACATCCGCCATCCGCTTTTCATCCGCCTCTCCGCTTCGCCCATAGTCGAACTCGCGCGCCAGCTCCTCCCCCAACCTTTGCCGCACGGCATGGACGTTCACCCCCTCCCAGGTCTGGTCGGGGCGGGCGAAATAGATAAACTCAAAGACACATTTTGCCGCCGGGTTTACCGGCGCAATCGCCTGAGTCACCGTCAGCGCGTTCGCCGAAAGCGTGACAATCTCCCCCGGCTTCACATCGCGGATGGCTTCGCAGCCCATCGTGCGCAGCGCGCCCGTTTCCGAAGCGGCGGCATAGCCTCCGCCGGGCAGCAGGCCCACCGCCAGCGGACGAAAACCCCAGGGGTCACGCAGCGCATACACGCAGTCGCGGGTCAAAATTGTCAGCGAGTAAGCCCCCACCCATTTTTGCATGGCCGCCTTCAGACGCTCCTCCCAGCTCGAACCGGTATCGCGCGCCAGCATCATCGTCATCACCTCGCTGTCAGACGAGGAGGCAAATCCCACGCCCTGCCGCATCAGTTCGCCCCGCAGCCGGGCCGAATTGACCAGATTGCCGTTGTGCGCCAGCGCCAGCGGCCCGTTCATGGTCTCAATCAAAAAAGGCTGCGCGTTGCGCGCCTGCGAAGAGCCCGTCGTGGAATAGCGGGTATGCCCAATGGCGTAATGGCCGCGCAGTTCATCCAGTGTGGACGGGCGGAAAACCTGCGAAACCAGGCCGACATTTTTGTAGAGCGAAATCGTCTGCCCATCGGCCACCGCAATCCCCGCCGCCTCCTGCCCGCGATGCTGCAGCGCGAACAGGCCGAAAAACGTCATGCGCGCCACGTCTTCGTTGGGCGCAAAAACACCGATGATGCCACATTCCTCGCGGGGAGAATCGTCAAACTCGCTGTTCGTGGTCAAGATTTCAACTCCTGGTCGGCGCGGAGAACTTTTTCGGCCTGATTCTTCTGAAAGCGGAGAACGGCCTGCCGCGCCTCGGCATTTTCCACGCCGAAAATTTTTGCCGCCAACAGCGCCGCGTTGACGGGTTCCAGCACGAGAGCGGCGGCCACCCCGGCAGGCATCCGCAGAGACGAAAAGACATCCGCCCCGCCGAAAGTCTCGCTTGGCGGCGGGCAGGCGATGACCGGCGCAGAAACAAAGCCATCCGTGAAACCGCTCAAGGCATTGCTGCGCCCCGCCACGGTGATGAATACTTTCGGGCGCGGGTCGGCCTCATACTCGCGCAGCAG
>JAVHNW010000107.1:0-2905 GCA_036169755.1 bacterium
AAATTGCAAACTGGACAAATTTAGTATACATTTTTTTCTGCGCGAATGCAAGAGAATTTGCCCCTGCTTTTACGGCCTGGTCAGCGATTTTCCTCAAAATAGGCGATGGCGCGACCTTGTTCATCGTCCATCACCAGGTTGATGTGGCAGCCGGGGCGGAAGTCGGCTACGTCAATTACCTGCAGGCAGTGGGCCAGCGTCTCGTCGGCAGGAATCCAATCCGACAGGTGGTTTTTGGGGGCCAGGAAAAACTCGCGGCGAAAGACGACATCTTCATCGTCCAGGAAAACGGCCAGCGGGTAAATCTTTGCTTCCATTAAATCCTGAAAAAAGTGTGTGCCGAAGGAGGGTTCTGGCGAGGTGCCGATTTCTTCGCCGGAGAGTTCGACCAGCGCGCGCGTGTTGTAAATGTCGCCGTAGGCAACGTGTATGCCCAGGTCGGGCGTGGAGGTTCCCCAGCGGCCCGGCCCAACGCAGATGAAGACCTCGCCTTTGAGCGCTTTGTTTAATGCGCCGATGGCGCGTTCCAGCCGGGTGCGCTCGGCGGGCGATTGGATGGCGAAGTAGGCCGCCGGGGAAACGTAAACAACGTAGCGGATGTTGCGCACTTCGCCGCGCGGCACCATGCGTCGGGTGGAAAAAACAAGTTCTTCGACGGGTAATTTTTCGGGCAGGTGGGCGCGTTCTTCTTCGATGGCGCTTTGCGGACGGCATTGCAGCAGGGTGATTTTGACTTGTGGCTGAAGCGAAAGCGGCTCGGTGATTTGGACGGTAAATTCGGTGTCCACCGGCGAGCGGTAATTTTCTTCCAGCAGCTGCAGCGCCTGGCGCATGAAGGCGGCAAAGGGCGTGCGGCGCAGCAGTTCGTCAAAGGTGACCACCAGTTGGCTGGGTTCGGCTGTGTTGCTGCGGACTGGGGTCAGATAATCGCCCTCGTCCATTTGCGCCAGGTAGCGCAGGGCCGGGTCGCGCGGGTTGAGCACTTCTTCGAGCGGCACGGTTTTGAATTTATTTTCCTGCAAATCCACCACGTCTACAAATTTTTGCGAGTAGCGCCGAATCATGCGCGGGGCGGCGGCGGGGTGCAGCAGCGGATGGCTGAGCGCCACCAGGCGCGGATGGTCATCGCCGACGGTGTCCACCGCCCGCGTGCCGAGTCCCAGCACCAGGCGCAGGAAGCCGTCCTCGCGCCGAATCTGCGGCGACCAGCGGTAGAGATTTTTGCTGAAGGCGACTCCCGCTCCGTGCGGTAGGAAATATCTCCCGGCGGGCTGCCCCTGCACGTATTGAATTAGCACGGCGACCCGCTCGTCATATTCCACCAGCCCTTTATGATGGCGGTAGAGCAGGGCGTTGGGGTTGAAAACGCTGGCGTAGACTTGCGAAATGGCGCGGGTCAGCGCCTGCAAGTTTTCGGCGGGGCTGCTCTGGTTGGGGCAGAAAAAACTATCATATTTTCCGGCAAAGGAGGTGCCAAAATTATCTTCCAGCAGGCTGGACGAGCGCACAATCAGCGGCTGGCCGCCCGCGTCTTCGAGAATGGTTTGCAGGCGTTCGATGATTTCGCGCGGAAAGTGGCCGCGCAGGAAATCCTCTTGAATTTGGTCGTAGTCGGCGCGCATTTGGGTTTCATTTTTATATTTTTGGTCCGACCAATGCACCAGCCCGTTGTTGGAAAGGAAGGTGTAAAAAACATCGGAAGCGAGAAAGTAGGAGACGGGAATTTGCAGCGCGGCGCGGACTTCGGGCGCGGCGACAGTTTGCAGAATGCGAAAAGCCAGCATCATCCCCGCGCTTTTGCCGCCGATTTTGCCATAGCCAATTTTGCGGCGGCGAATTTCGCGCAGGTCGGCGATGGTGAACCATTTGCGGGCGATGTTCAGGTAGGCCAACTGGTCGCTGATCATGGTGCGAATCAGCACCGCTTTAATTTCCTGCAGGCGCGCCTCCATCGGCGCGCGCTTTTCTGCCGGCAGGCGTTCAATCATTTCGGCCTGTTCAAAAAGCATGTCCTGCGGCGCCAGTTCGGGGTTGAAGGTGATCAGGTTGGGCGCTTCGCCGCGCTCGCCGATGGTTTGGCGCACGATGGTTTCAAATTCCTCGTAGGGCAAATTGTAGGCAAAATAAAAATCTGTGACCGAATCGCGGATGCGCTCCAGCCGCAGCTGCCACGATTCGTAGGATTCCTCGGCAAACGGGTCGCGCAGCCCTTCCCGCCCCTGCGAAAGCACGGCTTTTTCGCGCACTTCATTTTCAAATGCATCTGGCAGAATAATGCCGCGCACGAACAATTCTGCGCGCATTTTGGCGCGGATGCGGCTGGCGAGAATGGGATACTGAGTCAGCGCCAGGTAAATGCTGAGAACACGGTCAGAGGAAGAGTGTGAGAACATCTTTTGATTGTAATGTGCCGCCCGCCAATCGGCAAGTTGGCGCAGCGCCAAAACCCCTCACCCCCGCCTCTCCCGGTGGGAGAGGGGCCGAAGCCCCCTCCCCCAACGGGGGAAGGGGCAGGGGATGAGGGGCAACCCGGGCTTTTAGCAGCCCAACGCCAGCGTGTATAATGAAAAGAAACATTCACCCTTTTGCATGGAGAACGCATGACTTTTCGCGCCGGTTTTATCGCCGTCATTGGCCGCCCCAACGCGGGCAAATCCACCCTCATCAACGCCTTTCTGGGGCAGAAAATTGCTCCGGTTTCACCGCGCGCCCAAACCACCCGCCGCCGCCAGCTGGGAATTCTCACCAGCGCCAGCGCCCAACTCGTTTTTGTGGATACGCCCGGCCTGCACCAACCCCGTCACAAACTGGGCGAATTTCTCAACCAGGAAGCCGAAGAAGCCCTGGATGGCGTGGATGTCATTCTCTGGCTGGTGGATGGGCTGGATGGCCCGGCGGAAGACGA
>JAVHNW010000107.1:3005-4864 GCA_036169755.1 bacterium
GAAATCGCCCTCGAACTCATCCGCGAAGCCTGCCTGATTCACCTGCGTGACGAAGTACCGCATGGCGTCAATGTGCGCCTGGACGAATTTACCGAGCGCGGCGAAATCGGCGCCTACATCGCCGCCACCATTTTCGTTGAGCGCGAATCGCAAAAGGGAATCATCATCGGCGAGGGCGGCAGTATGCTCAAACGCATCGGCTTCACCGCCCGCAAAGAAATCGAAGCGATGAGCGCGCGCAAAGTTTTTCTGGAACTGCGCGTCAAAGTGGAAAAAGATTGGCGTGATGATGAAAACATGCTGCGCCGCTTCGGCTACAAATTAAAAGGCGGCAAAAAGAAATGAATCTTTGGATTGCCCTGGCGTTTTTAGCGGCTGCCGGGCAGGCCGCCGCCATCTACCGCGAAAAACGCCGCCTGGAATATTTTTTCAAACCGGCGGTGATGCTCTGCCTGCTGGCTTTGCTGGCTCCCGCTCTGGCGGCCAGCCTGCCCCTGCGCTGGTTCGCGCTGGGGCTTTCCTTTTCCCTGCTGGGCGACCTGCTCTTAATCGAACCCGACCGCTTTTTTTTGTACGGCCTGGCCGCATTTTTGCTGGCGCATTTGGCGTACATCATCGGCTTCAATCTGCCGCCCATGCCGCCCACTGCGCTGACTTTTGGCCTGGCGATTTTTGTCGGCATCAGTGTTTTTCCGCTCATTCGGCGCATTTTGCTGGCTCTGCGCGCTTCCGGTCAGCGCGCGCTGAGGCTGCCGGTGCAGGCCTACGCCACCGTCATCACGTTGATGCTGCTCTCGGCGCTGCTGACCATTTTCCGCAGCGATTGGACCTCCCGCGCCGCGCTGCTGGCTGCCAGCGGCGCGATTCTTTTTGTCGCCTCCGATGTGGTTCTGGCCTGGAATAAATTTGTTCAGCCCCTGGCCCGCGGCAGGTTGGTGAATATTTTGCTCTACCACCTCGGCCAGATTTTGCTGGCGCTGGGTGCGCTGGCTCAATTTGCAAAATAATGCCCGCCTTCATTTCTCCCCCCAACCCCAAAGAATTTAACGCCCGCGTTTGGGCGCTGGCCCGCCAAATTCCAGCGGGGCGGGTGATGGCCTACGGCGCGCTCGGCGCGTTGATCGCGCCGCCGCCTGGCCTCTCGCTGAAAGATTTTGACTCGTTTCGGGCGCGCTGGGTGGGCGGAGCAATGGCCGCCTGCCCGGCAGATGTTCCCTGGTGGCGGGTGATTAACGCCCAGGGAAAAATCAGCCCCCGGCCCGAAGCAGAACATCAGCGTGAACTGCTCGAAGCCGAGGGCGTGGAATTTTCTTCCAGCGGGAAAATTGACCTGGTTAAATTTGGCTGGAATCCGCCTGACGCCAGGCCAGCGTGAGAAATCCGGCAGCCAGCCAGGCCAGCAGGTTGAGCGCCACGAAAAAGAAAATCACATTCCACAGGCCAGAGTTGAAAATGGGGGAAGGCGGCGGGTGCATGATGTTGGAGGCCTGCGCAAAAATGACGCGCAAAAGCACAATGTAGGCCAGGTTGGCCGCCGAAGTCAACGCCGGGTTTTTGAGCAGCCAAAGCCCGGCCTGCATCAAAATTCCCACCACGGCAAAAGTCAGCGCCAGTTGAAAGCGCGGTTCCACCAAAAAAAGCCCATTCCAGTTGGTTTGCATGGCCCACAGCGAAAGCGGCAGGTACGACACCCAAAAAACAATGCCGCTGCGACCCAATGCCGCCGACCAGCCGTGCAGTGATTCCAGGCGCGGTTGGCGCAGCAGCGAACCAATCAGCGCCAGGGCGCCAGCCGCGCCAGCCGCCAAAAAAGCCACTTCGGCGGCGATGACCCAGGCGCCGTGCAGGTAGACGATGCG
>JAVHNW010000108.1:0-4864 GCA_036169755.1 bacterium
GTGACGGTTTTATTGTTGGAACGTTCGCTGACGAGGAGGCAACATGCTTAAAGAATTTGGCAAGGGCCTGGGAACCATCCTGCGCGCCCTTTTCTTTGAGAAAAAAGTCACCATTCAATACCCGGAGCAAAAGCGCGAAGTGCGCCCGCGCTATCGCGGACGGCATGTGCTGCATCGCTACGAAAACGGGCTGGAAAAGTGCATTGGCTGTTCACTCTGCGCGGCGGCCTGCCCCGCCGATGCAATTTTTGTCGAAGCCTCCGAAAATACGGATGAAAAACGCTTCTCGCCCGGCGAGCGTTACGCCAGCACTTACGAAATTAATATGCTGCGCTGCATTTACTGCGGCTTTTGCGAAGACGCCTGCCCAACGGAAGCCATCACGCTCGAACACCAGTACGAACTCTCCTTCACTGACCGCCGCGATGCGATTTACACCAAAGCGCGCCTGATTGAATCTGTCCCGGCGGGCATCAGCGCCACGCCGCAAGTGACCGAACCCGGCAAATTTACCCGCTCGGTGCCGGAAATGCGCGACCCGCAGGATTGATTGCGCCCCGCCCAAAGGAGTCCCATGACGTTAGAACTCTTTCTCTTTTTTACCCTCGCGCTGATTGCCCTCCTCACCGCCTGGGGAATGATTTCCAGCAAGAACGCCGTCTACGCCGCGCTGAACCTGGTGACAAATTTTTTGAGTGTGGCGATTCTCTACCTGCTGTTGGACGCCCCCTTCATCGCGCTGGCGCAGGTGACGGTTTATGCCGGGGCCATCATGGTCTTATTTCTATTTGTCATCATGCTGCTGGGCACCGAAACCTTGCGCGCCGAATTCGACTGGAAAAAAATCTGGTTTCAGGCGGCGCTGGCGCTGGCCCTGCTGGTGGAAGGTTTTGTGATGATCTTTCAGCGCATGGGACAGGCCGCCGCTTTACCCATCAATGCGGCCTCCGTGCTCACCAACCCCTCAGAAATGGCAAAAGTCCTGTTCACCGATTACCTTCTGCCCTTTGAACTGACCTCCATCCTCCTGCTGGTCGCCATGATTGGCGCGATTGTGCTGACCAAACAGGTCAAAAAACGGTCACTTTAGGAGACGCGCATGATACCCGTTACCTATTATCTGGCTCTATCGGCCATCCTTTTTACCAGCGGAGCGCTCGGCGTGTTGATACGCCGCAACGCGCTGGTGGTTTTCATGTCCGTTGAACTGATGCTCAACGCCGCCAACCTGAGCCTGGTCGCTTTCTCCCGCCTGCACCAAAGCTTCAACGGCCAGATTTTTGTCTTTTTCATCATGGCGGTTGCCGCCGCCGAAGTGGCGGTTGGCCTGGCGCTGATTGTGACCATCTTCCGCAGCAAGCAGAACATTGATCTCGACCAGATAAACAGCCTGAAGGGATAAACGAAACTTATGGAAACTACTTCTGGGCTATTTTTCTCACTTGTCCCGCTGATTATTTTTGCGCCGCTGGCGGGTATGTTGATTAACATCTTCCTGGGCCAAAAATTGGGCGAAAAAGGCGTTGGCCTGGTCGCCAGCCTGGCAGCGGGCACGGCCTTTCTGGTTGCGGTGTTGCAGGCCATTTCGCTTGGTCAGCACCCCGAAGGCGCAGTCGTCCGCCTGGCAGACTGGATTCATATCGGCCAGCTCGCCATTGATTGGACCTTCCGCGTGGATACGCTCTCGGTGACGATGATGCTGGTCGTCAGCGGGGTCGGCACGCTGATTCACATCTACGCCATCGGCTACATGCACGAAGATGTGCGCTTCAAAAACGACATTCCGCGCTACCCGCGCTTTTTTGTTTTTCTCAACTTCTTCATCATCGCCATGCTGACTTTGGTCAGCGGCAATTCGTACATGATGCTTTTCGTAGGTTGGGAGGGCGTGGGCCTGGCTTCCTTTTTGCTGATTGGTTTCTGGTACGACATGGATACGCTGGGGCGGCCCTCTTTTGCCAATTCCAACGCCGCCAAAAAAGCCTTCATCACCAACCGCGTGGGCGACTTTGGCTTTCTGATGGCCGCCTTCATGATGTTTTGGAAATTCGGCTCCACCGATTTTGACCTGGTTTTCGCCAAAGTGGCCGAAGTTGCCGCGCATGAACCCTGGGTGATTTTGTGGATGACGATTTTCTTCCTGGTGGGCGTTGTCGGAAAGTCGGCGCAGATTCCGCTTTACATCTGGCTGCCAGACGCGATGGCCGGCCCGACTCCCGTTTCGGCGCTGATTCATGCCGCCACGATGGTCACAGCGGGTGTTTACCTGGTGACGCGCTCCTTTCCAATTTTCAGCCTGAGCCATGACGCCCAGTACATTGTCGCCACTGTCGGCGCGGTGACGGGGCTTTTCGCCGCCACCATCGCTGTCGGCCAGTACGACCTGAAGAAAGTGCTGGCCTACTCCACCATCAGCCAGTTGGGCTTCATGGTGGCCGGTGTCGGCATGGGCGCCTATGTCGCCGGGATGTTCCACCTGATGACGCACGCCTTTTTCAAGGCGCTGCTTTTCCTTTCGGCGGGTTCCGTCATCCTGGGCATGGAACGCGGCCATCATCATCTGCCGCACGGCGACCATCACGAGGTCTTTGACCCTGGCGACATGCGCAACATGGGCGGCCTGCGAAAAACCATGCCGGTCACCTTTTGGCTCTACATCATCGGCACGCTGGCGCTGATGGGTCTGCCGCCCTTTGCCGGATTCTTCTCCAAAGATGAAATTCTGCTGGATGCCTCGCTGCATTTTCCCCACGTTTATTGGATTTTGAGCGCCGCCGCTTTTTTGACCGCGTTTTACATGGGACGCCAAATCTGGATGGTTTTCTTTGGCGAAGCGCGGCACGCCGCCGCCGCTCACGCCGAAGAATCGCCGCTGGTGATGACTGCGCCGCTGATGGTGCTGGCCGCGCTTTCGGTTGTGGGCGGTTTCCTCAACTTCCCCGGCCTGCATCAATTTGGCGGCTGGCTGGCGCACACCCTGGGCGAGATGGAAATTCCAGAATTTAGTTTTGCCGTGGCGGGCGTTTCCACCCTGCTGGCGCTGGCCGCGATTGGGCTTTCGTGGGCGCTGTACGGGCGCAACCCGCTCAAAGTTGGGCAGATTGATCCGCTCAAAAAACCGCTCGGCCTGCTGTTCACCGGCATGGAAAACAAATGGTTTGTGGATGAAGGCTATCAGTTGCTGGTCATTCAGCCCTACAAAACTCTCGCCAAATTCCTGGCGCAGACGGTGGACTGGGATTTCTGGCACGAATGGTTCCACGATTCAGTCATCGCCAGGGGCTTTGTTGGCTTCACCCGCTTCCTGGCCGACCCGATTGACCTGGGCCTGATTGACCGCGTTTCCTACTGGCTGAGTGATCTGGTCAGCGCCGCCTCCGCTTCGCTGGGAAAACTGCAAAACGGCTTTGTCCGCTCGTATGCGCTCTCCATTTTGGTCGGCGTTGTGGCGATTTTGGGCTATTTGCTCTTGAATGCAAAATGATGAATGGTGAATGATTATTCATCATTCATCATTCATTGTTCATCATTTTACCGAGGTATGCACATGGACTTCCTTCTCCAACCCCTGTTTGTTGTCACCTTCTTCCCGCTGCTGGGCGTGCTGGCGCTGTTCTTCATCAACGGCGAACAGAAAAACGCCATCCGCTGGACGGCGTTGATTACCTCCCTGCTGACCTTCATCCTCTCACTGTGGGTGCTGGGACAATTCAACGCCGCCAACCCCGATTTGCAGCTGGCGGCCCAATACCCCTGGATTCAGGTGGCGGGCTGGAACATCCAGTTTTACCTGGCGGTGGACGGCCTCAGCATTTTGTTGATGCTGTTGACCACCTTCCTGACGCCGCTCGCCATCCTCTCCACCTGGACGGCGGTGCAGGAGCGCGTCAAAGATTTCATGCTTTTCTTCCTGCTTTTGGAAGTCGGCATGACCGGCGTTTTCCTCGCCCAGGATTTATTCCTGTTCTACATCTTCTGGGAATTCACCCTGGTTCCCATGTATTTCCTGATCGGAATTTGGGGTGGCCCGCGCCGTTTGTACGCCTCGGTTAAATTTTTCCTCTACACCATGGCCGGTTCCATTCTGATGCTGCTCGCCATCCTGTGGCTCGGCGTCAACCTTGGCAGTTTCGCAACCCCCGACCTGATTGGCAAAGTCCCCGCCGCCGCGCAGATGATTCTCTTCATTGCCTTCGCCGCCGCCTTCGCCATCAAAGTCCCCATGTGGCCGCTGCACTCCTGGCTGCCAGATGCCCACGTCGAAGCGCCCACGGCTGGCTCGGTCATCCTGGCTGGCGTTTTGCTGAAGATGGGCACCTACGGCTTCCTGCGTTTCAACCTCTCGCTTTTCCCCGAAGCCTCCCGTCAGGCCGCCCCGGTGATTGGCTGGCTGGCGGTCATCGGCATCATTTACGGCGCGTTGGTTTCCTACTCGCAAACAGATGTCAAAAAACTGGTCGCCTACTCCTCCGTCAGCCATCTCGGCTTTGTCATGCTCGGCCTGTTTGCGCTCAATTCGCAGGGCGTGCAAGGCGCCATTTTGCAGATGATTAATCACGGTCTCAGCACCGGCGCCTTATTTCTCCTGGTCGGTATGATTTACGAACAGACCCACACCCGCGAGATGGCCGTCTACGGCGGCCTGTGGAAACTCACCCCGCTTTTTGGCACCTTTATGCTGATTGTTTCCCTCTCCTCGATGGGTTTGCCTGGCCTGAACGGCTTTGTCGGCGAGTTCACCATTCTGCTGGGCGCTTTCGGCTCACAGGCCTACGGCTCCTACTGGTTCGCCATCCTGTCAGCGGTGGGCGTCATCCTGGCGGCGGTCTACATCCTTTACATGTTCCAGAAAATGTTCCTCGGC
>JAVHNW010000109.1:0-4833 GCA_036169755.1 bacterium
CGGGACGCCGCGAGCAGGGCCTGGCGCTGCTTTCGGGCGGGGAGCGCTCGCTGACAGCGATTTCGCTGGTCTTTGCCCTGCTGACGGTTTCACCAACCCCGGTCTGCGTGATGGACGAGGTGGACGCCATGTTGGACGAAGCCAACGTGGGCCGCTTCCGCGACCTGCTGACCGATTTAGGCAAGGATACCCAGTTTGTGGTGGTGACGCACAACCGCAACACCGTTCAGGCGGCGGATGTGATTTACGGTATCACCAAAGGCCGCGACACCGCCAGCCAGGTCATCAGCCTGAAACTGGACGAAGTAAGCGATGAAATGTTGGGTCGGCAGGCATAAAATAAAGCGGGAAGCGCCACCAGGCGCTTCCCGCTTTATTAATGAGAATGGGGAACTTATTTGCCCTTGGTCGAAATTTTGAAGGGCAGGTACAGCGGGCAGAAAGAGATAAAACTGGTCAGCAGGAAAACTACGCCCAGCACCAGCAGGATGATTCCGAGCAGGCCGGGAACCATGTTGGTGAAGTACAGCCCGGCGAAGACCAGCGCCAAAACAACGCGGACGATGCGGTCAGTGTTGCCCATATTTGTTTCAAATTTCATAGTGTTCTCCTTGTTTGAATGAACAATCTCCAGATGCGATAGTATTTGGATGGGGCAGCGCGCGGAAAGTTGCAGGCAGTTTGCCAGAAATTGCTCAAAAGAACGCTTCAAAATATATTATTTCATGCTATAATCCGCACTCGCGTTAATCCGGCTGCTGTGAAGCAGTATTCCAACTTCGTAAGGAAATAAAATTATGACCGATCTTTTGAAGGCTATTGAAGCCCCCGTTAACCCCAATATCCCCGACTTGCAACCCGGCGACGCTGTTTCTGTCCATGTTCGCATCAAAGAAGGTGAACGTGAGCGTATTCAGGAATTCAAGGGAACCGTCATTCGGTCTCGCAGCGGTGGGCAGGCGGGAAATTTCACTGTTCGCCGCATTGCCTCCAACGGCGTTGGCGTTGAGCGCACTTTTTTGCTGCGCTCTCCGCGCATTGACAAAGTTGTGGTGGAGCGCCATTCGCAGGTGCGCCGCGCTCAGCTTTACTTTCTGCGTGGGCTTTCTGGCAAATCGGCCCGCCTCAAGCAAAAGTTCAACTAATTTTGTTATAGAGAAAAAATACCCCGCCAACTGGCGGGGTATTTTTTGTTTTCAGCCCAGGGCGTTCAGCAGTTCGGGCAATATCTGGCCGGAGTTGCCCTGAAAGAAAAAATCGGCGCTGGGGCTGAGCGGCGTGGCTTCGGCGTTGATTTCGATAATCACTGCGCCGCGCTGTTTGGCGGCAAAAGCCAGCGAGGCGGCGGGCTGCACCAGGCCGGAAGTTCCGATGGAGAAGAAGGCCTGACAGTGGCGGGCGGCTTCCACGGCGGCGGAAAGCGCTTCCGGCGGGAGCGCCTCCCCGAACCAGACCACGTCTGGGCGCAGCAAACCGCCGCAGCGCGGACAGGGCGGCACTTCTTCGCCAGAGTCGGCCCAGTCGGTGGGAAAAAATCCGCAGGCCGAGCAGCGCGCGCGGGTGATGCTGCCGTGCAGTTCAATCACATTTTTGCTTCCGGCGCGCTGGTGCAGTCCGTCCACATTTTGGGTGAGCAGGGTGAAGGTGGCGATGCGCTTTTCGAGCGCGGCCAGCGCGAAATGACCGGGATTGGGCTGCACCTCGCCCGCCTTGAGGCGGCGCATGGCGTAAAAATCCCATACCAGGCGTGGATTTTGCGCGAAGGCTGCGGGCGTTGCCAGGTCTTCGGGACGATACTGCGCCCACAGGCCGTCCTGCGCGTCACGGAAGGTGCGCAGGCCCGATTCTTGCGAGACTCCCGCGCCGCTGAGAACGGTGACCCGGCTGGCGGCGCGCAGATAGCTGAGAAGTTCGGCTGGAAATTCCATGCGCTTATTGTACAATAGCGCCTGTGGAGGAGCAATGTATCAGATACCTGAACATGGTGATTGTTTCGTTTGTGGGACGGCCAACCCGAAAAGTATTGGGCTGACCTGGTTTTTGGAGGATAACAGCGATATTTATGCCGAATTCACTTTTGAATTGGCGCATCAGGGGCCGCCGGGGCATGTTCACGGCGGCGCTTCGGCGGCGGTTTTGGACGAGGCGATGGGGGCGGTCGTCTGGCGTTCCGGGCTGCAGGTGGTGGCCGCGCGGCTGGAAGTGGATTACAAAAAACCGCTTCCGCTCGGCCAAAAGACGGTGATTCGGGCGCGCATCAGTGAAAATCAGGGGCGCAAGGTTTTTGCCACGGCTGAAATTTGCCTGTCAAACGGGGAGGTGGCTGTGGCCGGGAAGGGGCTTTACGTCCCCGCACCGTGGTTGTTTGCCAAAAGTCAATTTTTGGCTCCCAACCCGGCCAGTGAATGAGAATCAAAAAACGGAGGCCCTGAACGGCATCCGTTTTTTATTTTTGATGGGCGGGGAATTACCCGGCGATGAAGGCCTGAATTTTACTTTTCAAGGCGGGCGCGGGGGCCATGCCGACATGACGGCCAACTTCTTTGCCACCCTTGATGAAGAGCAGGGTGGGAATTCCCATGACGCCATATTTCATGGCCCAGTCAGGGTTTTCATCGGTGTTGATTTTGGCAACCATCAATTTGTCGCCTTGTTCGCGGGCAATTTCTTCCAGTACGGGGGCAATCATTTTGCAGGGGCCGCACCAGGGCGCCCAAAAATCTACGACCACGGGAGTCGTGGATTCTAATACTTTCGCCTGAAATTCCTGGTCGGTCACATGAACGGGTTGAGACATGGCAAACTCCTTGAGAAACCAATATGAATTGGTGGAAATTATACCTGTCGCCGGGCGAAAAGCGGCTTTTCCCCCGATGGCGTTAAGAAAAGTCCAATACGTTGGGCAAAAAAAGATGCGGCGAGTCTTTGCCCGCCGCATCTTTTGATCTTGTTTGTGGCTGTGAGTTAGCCGTTTTTCTTTTGGAACTCGCGCATAAAATCGGTCAGCGCCTGTACATCCGAAAGTTCTACGGCGTTGTAGATGCTGGCGCGCAGGCCGCCCACTGAGCGGTGACCTTTGAGACCAATCATCTTCATCTTTTTGGCTTCGCTGACAAACTGCGCTTCCAATTCTTCGTTCGGCAGGCGGAAGGTGATATTCATGCGGGAACGGGCTGCGGGCTGGGCGTGGCCTTTGAAGAAGCCGCCGCTGGCGTCAATCGTCTGGTAAATGAGATTGGCTTTGGCCGTGTTGCGGGCTTCGATACCGGCCAGGCCGCCCATCTTTTTAATCCACTTCATCACCAGGCCGACCATATAAATGGAAAAGCAGGGCGGGGTGTTGTAGAGCGAATTGTTTTCGGCCTGAATTTTGTAATCGAGCATCACCGGCAAATTGGCGGGGACGCGCTCCAGCATGTCTTCGCGCAGGATGCCAATCACCACTCCGGCGGGGCCGACATTTTTCTGCGCTCCCGCGTAGAAATAGGCATATTGGGAAATATCCACCGGGCGGCTCATAAAGTCGGAGGATGAGTCGCAAATCAATTCCACTCCGGCGGGAGGCTGCGGGGTGTGGAAAAATTCCACGCCGTGGATGGTTTCATTCGAGCAGTAGTACAGATAGGCGGCTTTCGGGTCGAGGTCCAGGTTGGCGGGCAGGCCGTTGTAATTGGCGGCTTTCATATCGGCTGAGGCGTGAGTCGCGCCCAGTTTTTGGGCTTCCTGCAGCGCTTTTTTGCTCCACGCGCCGGTGACGATGTAATCAGCGGAAGCGCCCGCGGGGCGCAGGTTCATCGGAATCATGGAAAACTGCAGGCTGGCTCCACCCTGCATGAACAGAACTTTGTAGTTGGCCGGGATTGCCAGCAGCTCACGCATGTCGGCTTCGGCTTCATTAATCATCGCCTCGAATTCCTTCGAGCGGTGACTCATTTCAATGATGGACATGCCCGTGCCTTTGTAATCCAGCAGTTCGGCCTGGGCCTGCAGCATCACTTCCAGCGGCAAACCCGCCGGGCCGGCATTGAAGTTGTGAGCGCGATTCAAATCAGTCATTTTTTCTCCTGGGTGTGGAAAAGAATGGATGGACGGGGGGAAAACAGGGAAATAAGGAAACAAGTACTGGTCTACCTTTCTACTTGTTTTCCTCCTTGCCTTCTGCTCCGATTATAGCCCCCGCCCGATAATTCACAAAGTACATTCGGCATGTTTATCGCCTGATGCTTATCCGTTGACAAAGACTTTTGGCATTGTTAGAATGATTCCTGTGACCACCATTTTTTGCTCAAACAAGGCTCAGCCGGATTTTCCGGGGCGGGCCTTGTTTTAATTTTCACCCAGGAGAAACCCATGAAAATCCTCGTTTGCGACAAAACCGAAAAAGATTGCATCGAAACCATGCGCGCCGCCGGTCTGACGGTGGATACCAATTTTGAAATCACCCCCGAAGACCTGATGACCGTTGCCCCAGCCTATGAGGCGCTGGTTGTGCGCTCGCGCACCAAAGTCCGCCAGCCGCTGATTGATGTTTGCTCCAACCTGAAACTGATTGTGCGCGGCGGGGTCGGCCTCGACACCATTGACGTAGACTACGCCCGCGCCAAAGGCGTCGAAGTTCGCAACACCCCCAAAGCCTCCTCCGATTCGGTGGCCGAACTGGCGATTGGCTACATGTTCATGATGGCCCGCTCGCTTTACCGCGCTTCGTCCACCATGAAAGCCGAAAAATGGGAAAAGAAATCCTTTGAAGGCGATGAAATTGGCGGCAAAACCCTCGGGCTGATTGGCGTGGGCAACATCGGCAAAGCCGTCATCCGCCGCGCGGCGGATGAC
>JAVHNW010000110.1:0-4734 GCA_036169755.1 bacterium
AACGGTGACGACCACAATCCGTTCGGGCGGAAGCAGTTCGTCCAGGCGTTGAACAGTGCTTTGGAAAAGTGTCTCTTCGCCCAGCAGGGGCAAGAGTTGTTTGGGGCTGTTTTTGCGGGAGACCGGCCAGAGGCGCGTGCCGCCCCCGCCAGCCATGATTACGGCGTAGGTATGTTCCATGAAGTTATTAAAAATTGAAACGTGAGTGCTTTAAATGAAGATGGGCGATTGTAACCCCGAACAAGCGTTTTTTTCAATCCCGAAAAAGGCGGCGGCTATTTTATTCGTGTGTGTGGTATTCAGCGGGGGCCTCGCGCAGGCCGACATAAATCATGCCGCCCACCTGGCGCACCATGCCTTTCAGTTCCATCATGGTCAGCGCGGCAGAAATTTTTTCGATGGGCAGGCCGCTGCGGGCGCGGATTTCGTCCACGTGCAGGGGTTCGGCGCCGAGTAAATTCCACAGGGCGGCCTCCACCGGTTCGGCGGGCAGGCTTTGACGAATTTGACGGCGCTCCACATTGCTGCTCAGGTCGAGCGCGGTCAATAAATCGGCGGGGGAGAGCAAGGGGCGCGCACCGGTCACAATCAGCCGGTTGGGGCCTTTGCTGTTCGGCGCATAAATGGAGCCTGGAACGGCAAAAACTTCACGGCCCTGTTCAACGGCGAAGGAGGCGGTGATCAGCGCGCCGCTGGTTTCTCCGGCTTCGACGACTACCACCGCGCGCGCCAGGCCGCTGATGATGCGGTTGCGCGGCGGGAAGTTGGCGGCATCGGGCGGGGTGCCGGGGGCGTAGTCACTGAGGATGGCGCCCTGCGCGGTCATTTTCTCGGCCAGGGCGCGGTGTTCGGGCGGGTAAATTTTATCCACGCCAGAGCCGAGCACGCCGATGGTGCGGCCACCCGCTTTGAGCGCGGCATTGTGCGCCACCGCGTCCACGCCGCGCGCCAGCCCGCTGATGATGGTGACGCCGTTTTGCGCGAGGACGCTGGCGATTTCCTCCGTCACCTGGCGGCCATAGGGCGAGATGGCGCGCGTGCCAACGATTGCCACGGCCCAATCATCTTCGGCGCTGAGGCCGCCGCGCAGGTAGAGAACTGGCGGCGGCTGGTCAATTTCTTTGAGGCGCGCCGGGTACTGCGCATCTTTCCAGGTGAGAATGGAAATGCCAGCGGAATCCACGCTGGTAAGGTATTCTTCCAAATTAACTTGTTGGCGGGCGAGTAAAATCCGCTCGACAATTTTTGGGCTGAGTCCGGCGCCGGTTAATTCAAAGGCCGAGGCGTTCCAGGCGCTTTCCAGATCGCCGAATGTTTTCAGCAGGGTCTGTAGGCGCACCGCGCCGATGCCCTTGACGAGGGTGAAGCCAACCCAAAAGCGTCTGTCGTCCATGCTCAGGGTTCGTTCACCAGCCCAGGCAGCAGGTGAACTTTCATGCGCTGTTGTTCCAGGTTGATTTCGAGCAGGACCTGCTGCAGGGCGGGCAATAAAATTTCGCGCCCGGCTTCATTGCGCACAACGTAAACATCATTGGCGCCGGTCTGGATGATTTCAGTCACCACGCCCAGCGCGGCGCCGTTTTCGTCTTCAACCTTCAGCCCCAAAATTTGGTGATGGTAATATTCGCCTTCGGGCAGGGGCGGGCGGTCGGCGGCGCGCACAAAGGCGACCTTGCCGGTAAACCGGGCCGCCTGTTCGGCGCTGGAAATGCCTTCAAAACCAAGCACCATGCCATCGTTGTGGGGCTTGCGGCGGGTCACTTTCAGCGGGCGCTTTTCATCGCCAACATACAGCGAAATTCCAGGACGCAGGCGGTCAGGAAAATCGCTGTACACTTCAAATACTAAATCGCCGTTCAGGCCGTGCGGGCGGCGCAGCAGGCCAACCGCCAGAAAAAGTTCTTCTGTCATCAGGGTTCCATCACATCCAGCGTAACCTGCTGGCCTTCACGCTCCGACGCTACACGCAAAAGAATGCGGATGGCGTTGGCGACCCGCCCGCCCTTGCCGATGACGCGGCCCATGTCTTCACGGGCTACGCGCAGCTGAAGGTGGACGCGGCTGCCCTGGCGCGACTGGGAGACTTGTACTTTTTCGGGTTGTTCCACCAGTGATTGGGCGATGAATTCGGTCAGAGATTTCATGGAAATTCTCCAATGCCTGCAGTTTCCACAAAGGACACGAAGCGCCCAGAAATCTGGGCTTTCGTGCGCTTTGCGGAGGATGGGCCGCCTTACTTGCTGGTTTTGACGGTGATGTTGCGGAGGGCTTCGCCCGATTTGGCTTCTTCAGCCAGAACGGCGGCGTCCTCGCCTTTTTTGAAGCGGTCGAAGCGAGTGAGCGTGCCGGTGGTTTTGAAAATTTGGGCCACCGATTCGGTCGGCTGGGCGCCTTTGCTCATCCAGTCGAAAACTTTGGCTTCATCCACGGTGATGGTGCCGGGGTTGGTGCGCGGGTTGTAGAAGCCCACAACATCCAGGAAGCGGCCATCGCGCGGCGATTCTTTGTCGGCGACAATGATGCGGTAGGAAGGCTGGGCCTTGAGGCCAATGCGGCGGAGACGAATACGAACCATTTGAACTTACTCCTTGTTGAAAGTATGCGGAAAAATTTTTTACCCGAAAAGACGCGGCAGTCCTTTCAGACCGGTCTTCTGGAGGGTTTTCATCATGTGTTGCATTTCACGATATTGCTTGATGAGGCGGTTGACGGCCTGCACATCCATGCCTGCGCCAGCGGCGATGCGGCGGCGGCGCGAGGCGTTGAGAATATCGGGCTGGCGCCGTTCCTGACGGGTCATCGAGTTGATGATGGCTTCCGTCTGGCCGAAGTTTTTTTCCAGGTCGCGCGGGTCAACATTTTTGGCGGCCTGCCCCAATTGACCGGGCAGCATTTCCAAAATTTGGGAGAGCGGCCCCATTTTTTTCATTTGACGCATCTGGTCGAGCCAATCTTCCAGGTCAAAATGACCGCTGACCATTTTTTTGGCCTGTTTTTCGGCGTCTCCGGCTGCAAAAGCGGCTTCGGCTTTTTCAATCAGGCCGATGACATCGCCCATGCCCAAAATGCGGGAGGCCAGGCGCGCGGGGTCATAGACTTCGAGCGCGTCAAGTTTTTCCCCGGTGCCGAGGAATTTTATCGGCACGCCGGTCACCGAGCGGATGGAGATGGCGGCCCCGCCGCGCGAATCGCCGTCCATCTTGGTCAAAATCAGGCCGGTCAGCGTCACCGCATCGCGGAATCCTTCGGCGATGTGCAGGGCTTCCTGGCCGATCATGGAATCAACCACCAGCAAAGTTTCCACGGGCGGAACGCGCTTGATGATGGCTTTTAACTCGTCCATCAGCGCTTCATCCAATTGAGAGCGGCCAGCGGTATCTATAATCATCACGCTGTAGCCGCCTTTTTGGGCCTGATCGAAGGCTTTGGCGGCCAGTTCGGGCGGCTTGACTCCCGCCTCGGCAAAGACCGGCACATCCACCCGCTGACCGAGCGCCTGCAGTTGCTGAACCGCCGCCGGGCGATAGGGGTCACCCGCCACCAGCAGGACGCGCTCGCCTTTGGAGCGCAGCGCTTTGGCAAGTTTGCCAGCGGCGGTGGTTTTGCCCGAACCCTGCAGGCCGACCAGCATCAGAACGCGAGGTTTTGCTCCGGCCAAATTCAGCGGCGAGGGCGCCTCCAGCGTGCTGATCAGTTCCTCGTGAACGATTTTGATGACCTGCTGGCCGGGATTCAGCGCCCGCGAGACTTCGGCGCCGATGGCGCGCTCGCGCACCCGGGCGACAAGCGCTTTGACAACGCTGTAATGCACGTCCGCTTCCAGCAGGGCCAAACGCACTTCGCGCATGGCAGTGTCCACGTCTGCCTCGGAAAGTTTCCCGCGGCGGCGCAGTCCATCAAAAACCTGGTTCAGTCGGCTGGTGAGTGTCTCAAACATTTTTTACAGGATACATCCGGCGATTAAAAAAGAATTTTTTCACCCTGGGCGAGAGCCTCCACAGGGGAGACTGGAGTCCAGCGTGAAATGGGTGGTCGAACGGGGGCAATTGTAGCCGTAAGGGATGGAAAAAGCAAGGGCCGCGCCGACAAAGGCCCGGCGCACAATCGCAGTATAATTCAGCCATCCAAACCCGGAGGAGGCAGATAAATGAGTGACCTGGCTATTTTTCCATTAAGTGATGAGCACAAGATGATTCGAGATGCCGCGCGCGATTTCGCCAAAAATGAAATTGCGCCAATTGCGGCCAAATTTGATGAAAGCGGTGAGTTTCCACGCGAAACCATCAAAAAAATGGGAGAAATGGGCTTTATGGGCATCGAGGTGCCAGAAGAATACGGCGGCGCGGGCATGGATACGCTGGCCTACGTTCTGGCGCTGGAAGAAATCGCCCGCGCCGATGCCTCGCACGCCGTCATTATGTCAGTCAACAACTCGCTCTACTGTCACGGGTTGTTGAAGTTTGGCACGGAAGAGCAGAAACGCAAATTCCTGCCGCCGATTGCCTCTGGCAAATCCATCGGCGCCTATTCGCTGACCGAGCCGATGAGCGGTTCGGACGCGGGAACGATGAAGAGCCGCGCCACCCGTGACGGCGATTTCTACGTGCTCAACGGGCGCAAATCCTGGGTCACCAGCGGGCCGGTGGCCGATTATATGGTCGTCTTTATGATGACCGACCCGGAGAAAAAACAAAAAGGCGTCAGCGCTTTTCTGCTGGAAGTCAACACTCCCGG
>JAVHNW010000111.1:0-4698 GCA_036169755.1 bacterium
CCCCAGAAGACCTGCTCAAGCTGCTGGCGACAATGCAAGCGTGGAATGGCGCGGCGATTGTGCTGCTGTCTGAAACAGACGCCGGACGTCAAGGCGCATTCTCGGCCATGACTGGCGTTGTGGCCGGGGTGTACGTCGAGCCGATTTCTTGGAGCGAACTGCCCGGAGCTGCGTTTCGCGCCGGTCAGACTGCCCGCAGCCGCACAGCCCAAATCTCTGTCGGGCCGTCATTGCCTGTCCCCGCTTCGACTGGCCCACGTTCCACAGTTGGCGCAGGGATGGTAACAGGCACGAAGCGCATTGCCTTTCTGTCGCACGCAGGTGGGGCAGGGGTTTCGACTTTGGCTGAATCCATCGGCTACGAATTGGCGGCGCGCATGTCTGTCCGCACGCTGCTGCTCTCGTTGGGACTGCCGCCCGCCATCGTGTCGCACTCGCGCTTGCGCTATTCCCCCAACCTGACTGAGTTTTTTGAGCGGCCAGGTAGACCGGCGATTCAGTCCGCCATCCAGAAAATCGAAGGACTGGACGTGCTGCTGGCTCCCGAAAATAGCCTGGAATATCTAAAGGGCGCGACTGACTCCGCTGACTCGCAGGCCCCGGACAGCATCGCATCCATGCTGCTGGCAGCCGATGATGGGCAATATGCCGCTATGCTGATGGATTTGCCCACGACCGAATCCGCGTGGGACTTGCACGCTCTGTCTTTTGCCAACACAGGGCTGATTGTCGCTCGGCCAACGATGGCGGACTTGTTTGCCACGCACCACACGCTGAATTGGTTGAGCAGTTTGGGAGGGCTTCTGCCACGCGAGACGACCTACCTGGTGCTCAATCAAGTTGGCAACGCCAGCGCATTCACACCGCGCCAATTCTTGGAAGAACTGTCAAGCGCAGCTGGATGGGCCCCGCCAATTCTGGCCGTCATTGATAGCGACCCCGCGATTATCCAGGCGCAAGACCAACGCACTCCGGCAGTTGTGCGCTCTGAAAGCCTCGCCAAAGGCGTGCGTCAAATTATCGGCGGCCTGTTTCCTCGTCTCGGCAGCGACGCTCCCGCCAACGTGCGGCAAGATACGCGCTCCAGGCTGAATTTCCCCAAGTTCAGGTTAGGTTAGCAATGGGCATTCTTGTCGGTATTTACCTGTTCGCGCTTTTTGTTTTGTCATCTCCGTTTCTATTGTCTGGCGACATCTCCCGCGAGGAAGACGAGCGCGAATTAATGGACATCGTCACAAGGGAGTTGTCATGAGCAACCTGTCAGCCTTTTACGCCGCCCAAGCCAGCAGCGCTGCGCCAGATGCCAGCGTGGAAGAAGCGCGTGAGTCTGTCACCAACGAGGTGATTGACGGAATCAACCAGGCTTTTCAGCCATCGAAGTTGGCGAGTCCATCTGCCGCTGAGAGGGCCGAAATCAGGGAACGGGTCGCCACGCTTCTCTCCGCTGCCCTTCGCCGCCGCTCTCTGCGCCCTGGGGCGCAATACGAGAACGCCCTGGGAGAAGAAATCGCGCGCCGCTTGTTAGGGCTGGGCTTTCTCGATTTGCTCTTACCGCCCGCCCGCACGGACTTATCAGAAATCGCAGTCTACTCCAGCGGCTTGGTTCAAGTCATGTCCAAAGGCTCAGTGCGCTTTGAGACAGTGGACATACACCCTGAATCTGGTGAGGTCTTTCGCGTGCTTGACCGCCTGCTGGGGCCGCAAAACAAGACGTTGAACGAGGTCAATCCGGTGGTCTACGCCAAACTGCCGCCATCGCCTGACAACCCTGGCGGTGGGCGTCTGACCGTCCTGCATCCGGCCATCGTGCCGCCTGGCCGGATGCCAGCCATCAACTTGCGCCTGTTCGAGCAAAAGCCGGTCTTGCCGGAATGGTTGATTGAACGCGGCGCACTTTCGGCGGAGATGATGGACGACCTGCGCCTGGCGATGCAGTCTGGCAAGCGGTTGTTGGTATGCGGTGGAACGCGCACCGGCAAGACAACCATGCTCTCGGCGTTGTGCAATTTCCTGCCCGAAGGCTGGCGCATCGTCAAAATCGAAGACCCAGAAGAAATCTGGATTGACCGCGCCACTGTGCAATCCTTTGAAGCGCGTCCTCGCGCCATTGGCACGGAAGTCGCGGCTGTTACCCTGGCGGATGGCGTGAAAGTTGCCATGCGGCTCTCGCCTGACTTTTTGATTGTAGGCGAGGCGCGCAGCGGGGATGCGCTCGAAGCGTTGTTCTCGGCCATGACTACCGGCCACTCTGGAGCATCAACCTTTCATGCCGAAAGTCCACGCGACACGGTAGAGCGAGTCATCACCGAAATGGGTATGCACAGCCAGGCAAGACCGGCTGAAATATCGCGCACATTCGCCAGCGCGATTGACCTGCACTTGCAAATTGGCATCCGCAACGACAAGCGGCGTGTGCTGTCCTTCTCTGCGGTTGCCAAAGACCTGAAGGACGGCAAGGTTGTTTTTCTGCCCATCTGGAAATATGACGAGGCATCACCGGTAGACGCGCCGCGCTGGACGAAGTTTGGCGACCTGGAAGCCGGGCGCGAGGTGGAGCAATGAGGGTAGGCGAGTTTTTTTACGGCCTGGTGGTCGGGTTTCTGGCCGGGGTATTGGCTACGCTGACGCTTGGGCCTCTGTCTGGACTAAAAATATTATTGGCTCATTGGAGATAAAAAATGACCGGAACAATTCTTCTGATTTCCATTCTGTCTATTCTGCTGGTGCTTTGGCTGTTCTATCCAACTCAGCGCAAAACCGGCTTGCTGGCCGATGCTTACGGCGATACGGCCAGCATTCTGCCAACCCTTGACCCGAAATCGCTGGACTACAAACTTCTGGCGGCGGGCGTGACGATGAAACCGGTCACTTTCCGTCTATTCACCTACGGCGCGGCATTGGCCGCTTTTGCGCTGGGCGCATCATTTCTGGGCGGATTCGTCGGGCTGGTATTTGGCGGAATCGCTTTCTTTGCTCCGCAGGCATGGTTGGATGACAAAGTAAAAGGACGTGGTAAAGAAATCGAAAAAGTTCTGCCGATTGCAACGGGCCGCATTGCTGCCGGACTGCTGGCGGGTGGCTCTATCGCGGATGTACTAGAGCAGGTATCCGACTCGCTTGACCTGGAAGGCAAGAACCCTCTGGCATCCGAACTACGCCTAACTGCCGCTGACCTGCGTTTCAAGGACGACCGACACGCCGCTACGTATGCGCTGGCCGAACGTTCGCCTTCGACATCACTTTCCAACCTGGCGACTTTATTGGATGGGTATCAGGACGCTGGCGGTAGCAAATATTCCGAGACTCTCATGGACATCTCCCAGCGTATTCAGCAAATTCTGGGCGCGCGCAATCGAGCGCAAGCCAAAGCAGGGGATGTAATGGTTTCCGTTTTCATGATGCCCGCTGTCCTGGGCCTGCTGCTGGTCTATCTCGGAAACGACCCGATGATTTCCGTTTCAATGCGTGCCGCGCCAGTTCAGATTGTGCTTGGGCTGGTCGCGTTGGCAATGGTGGTTGGCTATTTCATTCTGCGCTCAATGGCAATGGAGGCGGTATGAGTCCCATCGCATCGGCTATAGACGCAGTGCTTGGACTGTTCTTTTTGATTGTCAGCTACCGCATGACAATGGCGCGTCGCAAAGGAGAAAACAAATGACTGGATTGATTTACCTGATAGGTATCCTGGTTGTGCTTTTCATCGTGTACCTGACGGTGGAATTTGTCTGGAATCGCGTTCCCGCGGGCGCTTTGGCGGACGCCCACCAGCGTGATGAACGGTCTGGCACGCGCCTGCAATCCGCCTTATCGCCGCTCGGCGCGCCGGTGAAAAAATACGCTCCGCCGCCGGTGCTGAGGAAGGTTAAGGCTGATTTGTATTGGGCGCAGATGGATGGCAAATGGCAAGGCTGGAACGATGTGCAGTTTGTCGCCCTGCAAGCCGCCGCCGCTGTGGGCGGATTCGTTGTCGGAATGATGCTGACCTCTGCGCTGCCAATGGCATTGATGGCTGGCTACTTCGGCTGGGCGTATCCCGGTATGTCCGCTGGGAGCGCGGCCCGTCACACGCGCCGCAAATTTGTCTCGCAATTGCCGGAATTCATCCAACTGGTTTCAGCACAGATGTCAGCCGGTATTTCGATGGAAGAAGCCTTCGTCCGCGTCTCGAAGACTCCCGGCCTGGTGGGGGAGTGGATGCGGCTCGTCATTCGTCAGTCGCAGGGACGCAACCTGATTGAGCAAATGCAACACGAGGCGCAAGAATCGCTGCTGCCGGAACTTATCGGCATGAGCGTTCAGCTGAGTTTCATCCGCAACGGTTCGGCTCGGCAGGAACTAATGAGCCAGATGGCAATGAGCATTGCCGCCGGGTACATCGGCGCTGCCGAGCAACGCGCAGAAAAGCTTGGCTCTGAAATGATTGTGCCGATGGTGCTTTTCTACTTCGTGCCGTTCATGGTCACTATCCTGACCATCATTGGTTACCCGGTCATCACTGGTCTTTTCGGAGGCATGAAATGAAACAGTATTTGACGGATTTGCTGTCATCTCTTTTCTTTTTGATGCTGGCGTCATTCTCGGTACTTGTCGCATTCCAATACAAATCGCCCCTGAACTGGATGTCTGTGCTGCACAGTCTTTTTCTGTGCAGCATATACCTGAATCGTGAGCCCGAGAAAGTGTCTGACCGAGTTGGCC
>JAVHNW010000112.1:0-4697 GCA_036169755.1 bacterium
GTTCAATTGCCATCACCGGAGCGCTGGTGCAGTGGCTGCGCGACAACCTCGGCCTGATTCAAAAATCTGCCGAAGTGGAAGACCTGGCGCTGACGGTCAACGACAACGGCGGCATTTATTTCGTCCCGGCCTTTTCCGGCCTGTTTGCGCCCTACTGGCGGGCAGACGCGCGCGGCGCCATAGTCGGCATGACGCGCTTCATTCACAAGGGCCACATTGCCCGCGCCGCGCTGGAAGCCAGCGCCTACCAAACCCGCGAAGTGGTGGAAGCCATGCAAAAAGATTCCGGCGTTCCACTGACCGCGCTCAAGGTGGATGGCGGCATGGTTTTCAACGATTTGCTGATGCAATTTCAGGCCGATATTTTGGGCGTGCCGGTCATCCGCCCCACCGTTTCAGAAACCACCGCCCTGGGCGCGGCCTACGCCGCCGGGCTGGCGGTCGGCTTTTGGAAAGATATTGACTCGCTGCGCGAAAACTGGGGCCGGGATAAACAATGGACCCCGCTGATGGAGATGGAGGCGCGCGAGACTCTCTACGCGGGCTGGAAAAAAGCCGTCACCCGCACCTTTGACTGGGCCTGATGGCTGCGCAAAAATTCTACGTGGTTTGGGCCGGGCGAGAAACCGGCGTTTTCACCCGCTGGAGCGATTGCGCCCGCCAGGTAAACGGTTTTGGCGGGGCGCGCTACAAAGCCTTCGCCAGCTTGGCAGAGGCCAACCAGGCCTGGCAGCGGGGCGCAGAAAACTACCTCCACCAGCCGCCGCCGCGCCAGGCGCCCGCCGAAGAAAAAACGTCCGAACCGCTGGCCGAAAGTTACTGCGTGGACGCTTCCTGCCCCGGCAACCCCGGCCCGGTGGAATACCAATGCGTGCGCACCGCCACCGGCGAAAAGGTCTTTCACCTGGGGCCGCTGGCGGGCGGCAGCAACAACATCGGCGAATTTCTCGCCATCGTCCACGCCCTGGCGTTAATGCAAAAAACCGGTGAGACTCTGCCCATTTACAGCGACTCGCGCACGGCGGCAGCCTGGGTGCGCGCCAAAAAATGCCGCACCAAAATTGCGCGCCACGAATACAATCAGCCGCTGTTTGAATTGGTGGAGCGCGCCGAAGCCTGGCTGGCGGCCAACGACTACCCCCATAAAATTCTCAAATGGGATACCGCGCACTGGGGCGAAATCCCCGCCGATTTTGGACGAAAATAATTCGAATTTCTTTTGTGGCGCAAACCAATGGTTTGCGCCACATTTTTAGCCCTGCTGCGCGTTCATCAAATGCGCCCGCAGGAACTTTCCCGTGTAACTTTTTTCCACCTGCATCACCGCTTCCGGCGTGCCCTCGGCGATGACTTCTCCACCGGCGTCCCCCCCCTCCGGGCCGAGGTCAATCAACCAGTCGGCGACTTTGATGATGTCGAGGTTGTGTTCAATAATCAGCACCGAATTTCCCGTATCCACCAGGCGCTGCAGCACTTCAATCAATTTGTGTACATCTGCGGCGTGCAGGCCCACCGAGGGTTCGTCCAGCACATAGAGGGTGCGCCCGGTGGCGCGGCGCGAAAGTTCTTTGGAAAGTTTGACTCGCTGGGCTTCGCCGCCCGAAAGCGTGTTGCCGCTTTGTCCCACGCGCACATAGCCCAGGCCTACTTCCTGCAATAATTTCAGTTTGTTGACCATTTGTGGAAACGCTGAAAATGTTTCCAGGGCGTGGTCAACCGTCATCTCCAACACATCGGCGATGTTGCAGCCTTTGAAAGCCACCTGCAGCGTCTCGCGGTTGAAGCGTTTGCCGTGGCAGACATCGCAGGGGACGTAAATATCCGGCAAAAATTGCATTTCGATGCGCAGTTCGCCCTGGCCCTGGCAGGCTTCGCAGCGCCCGCCATGCACGTTGAACGAGAATCTGCCCGGTTTGTAGCCGCGAATTTTGCTTTCGGGCAGTTCGGCGTAGAGTTTACGCACTTCGTCCCACAGGCCGGTGTAGGTGCCGGGGTTCGAGCGCGGCGTGCGGCCAATCGGCGATTGGTCAATGTTGATGATTTTGTCGAGGTGTTCAATGCCTTCAATGCGCTCATGCGCCCCCGGCTGGGTGTGCGCGCCCATCAGCCGGGCGGCCAGCGCCGCGTGCAAGACGTCCGACATCAGCGTGGATTTGCCAGAGCCGGAAACGCCGGTGATGCAGACCAGTTTTCCGAGGGGGATGGAGACGCTGACGCCTTTCAGATTATTGGCGGTGGCGTTGACAATTCTCAGATTTTTGCCGCTGCCTACGCGGCGCTTTTTGGGGATTTCGACTTTTTTGCGGCCCGAAAGGTAATCGCCGGTGATGGAGTTGGGGTTTGCCAAAATTTGTTCCGGCGTGCCTTCGGCCATCAGCTGGCCGCCATGCTCCCCGGCGGCGGGGCCGAGGTCGAGAATCCAATCGGCGGCGCGGATGGTTTCATCGTCATGCTCCACCACCAGCACGGTGTTGCCCAGGTCGCGCAGCCCTTTCAGCGTTTCGAGCAGGCGGGCGTTATCGCGCGGGTGCAGGCCGATGGAGGGTTCATCCAAAACGTACAGCACGCCGACCAGCCGCGAGCCGACTTGTGTCGCCAGGCGAATGCGCTGGGCTTCGCCGCCGCTGAGAGTGGCGGCGGAACGCCCCAGGGTGAGATATTCCAGCCCAACATTGACCAAAAATCCCAGGCGTGAAGTGATTTCCTTCAAAATCCGTTCCGAAATGGCCTGCTGGCGGGGGGTCAGCGGCGTTTCGGCGGCGGCGAGCTGTTTGGCCCAGGCCAGCGAGCGGCTGACCGGCCAATTGGTCACTTCGAGGATGTTGGCTTCGGCCACAGTCACAGCCAGCGCTTCGGGGCGCAGACGTTTGCCCTGGCAGCTTGGGCAGGGGCGGTCGCTCATGTATTCGCTGATTTTGCTGCGGATGTATTCGGAATTGGTTTCACGGTAACGCCGCTCCAGGTTGCCCAACACACCTTCAAACGCGGCGTCAAAGTTGGCGGTGCGGCCTTCGCGGTTGCGGTAGTGGACGCGCACGCGCTCGCCCTTCGTCCCGCGCAAAATAATTTCCTGCTGTTCCGGCGAAAGTTCCCGAAAAGGCTTGTTCATGTCAATGTGGTAAGCGTGCGACATGGCTTCCAGCATTTGCCAGTAGTAGCCGGGGCTGGCGTCATCGCGGACGTTGTTCCATTCCATCGCAATCAACGCGCCTTCGGCCAGTGATTTTTCGGGGTCAAGCGCGCGGTCGGGGTCAATTTCCAGTTTCGAGCCGAGGCCCTGACAGTCGGGGCAGGCGCCCTGCGGGGTGTTGAAGGAGAAAGTGCGCGGCTCAATTTCTCCCAGCGAAATGCCATGTTCTGGGCAGGAAAGGTGTTCGGAAAAATGCAGGTCGGTATTCGAGGCTTCGGTATTCAAATTTCGATTTTCGAGCCTGGCAACCGTCACATAGCCTTCGCCAAACTTGAGCGCGGTTTCGATGGAATCCGTCAGCCGGGTGCGGGCCTGTTGGGCCGCCTCGTCATCTTCTGGCGAGGAAAGCACCAGGCGGTCGACCACCGCGTCAATGTTGTGCTGCTTGTAACGGTCGAGTTCAATTTCATCATCCAGGCTGAGGACTTTTCCATCCACCCTGGCGCGCACAAACCCGGCCTTGCGGATTTCCTCGAAAACGGCCTGATAGGTTCCTTTGCGTCCGCGCACGACCGGGGCCAGCAGCAAAATGCGCTCTCCGGCTGGCAGTTTTTCCACCGCTTCCACAATTTCCTGCGCCGATTGTTTGACCACTTCGCGCCCGCAGACCGGGCAGTGCGGCAGGCCAACCCGCGCGTAGAGCAGGCGCAGATAATCGTAAATTTCGGTGACGGTGCCCACCGTTGAGCGCGGGTTGTGGCTGGTGGATTTCTGGTCAATCGAGACGGCGGGAGAAAGGCCGTCAATATAATCCACGTCCGGTTTATCCATTTGGCCGATAAATTGACGCGCATACGCGGAAAGCGACTCGACGTAGCGGCGCTGCCCTTCGGCGAAAATGGTGTCGAAGGCCAGCGATGATTTGCCGGAACCGGAAAGGCCGGTGATGACCACCAATTTATCGCGCGGAATTTCAACGGTAATATTTTTCAGATTGTGTTGGCGCGCGCCAACCACACGAATCACATTTGCAGACATAACGCCTCGAAAAGAATGGGGAGAAAAACGTAGCGCAAAATTATAGCACAAATGTTTTATGGCTAACGCTGCCCGTCTGCCGGGTGTTTGCCCTCGCCCCCAGCCTCAACGGAATTGAAGACTGAATAGTATAATTGCCGTCAGGAAAATCACCCGCGCTGATGGAGGCCCTATGACAGAACGAAAAATTCGCGTACTGGTAGCCAAACCTGGTCTGGATGGACACGACCGCGGCGCAAAAGTGGTCGCCCGCGCCCTGCGTGACGCAGGCATGGAAGTCATCTATACCGGCTTGCGTCAAACGCCAGAAATGATTGCCGAAGCCGCCCTGCAGGAAGACGTGGACGCGGTTGGCCTGTCCATCCTCTCCGGCGCGCACATGGCGCTCGTCCCGCGCGTGCTGGAACTGCTGCGGGCCAACGGCCAGCAGGGCGTCAAAGTCTTTTTGGGCGGAATCATCCCGGATGAAGACAGCGCCCGGCTGAAGGAAATCGGCGTCAGCGGCATTTACGGCCCCGGCGCCTCCACC
>JAVHNW010000113.1:0-4692 GCA_036169755.1 bacterium
CGATGAAGAACTGGATGACGCCCTGACCGCCATTGTGACGGGCGGCATGGACGGCGTCATCGCCACAAACACGACACTGGGCCGGGAAGGGCTGACCTCCCCGCTGAAAATTGAATCGGGCGGCCTGAGCGGTCGCCCGCTGACCGCCCTGGCCGATGCGGCCCTGAAAAAAATTATCGCCCGCCTCAACGGCCAACTGCCCGTGGTGGCTGTCGGCGGAATTCTCTCCCCCGCAGATGCCCGCCGCAAATTGGAGTTGGGCGCGGCGCTGGTACAAATTTATACTGGCCTGGTGTACGCCGGGCCTGGGCTGGCGCAAAAAATCATCACCGAAGAAAAGTCTTTTTGGTGAGATTCGCGCAAGCGATAAAAAAACGCCGCGGCCGCGGCGTTTTTTTATCGCTGAAAAGTAACTGCTCAGACATGGTTAGATTTGCGCTTTTCCCTCACCCCCGCCCCCTCTCCCAGCGGGAGAGGGGAGTTGAAACCTTGAAAAAGTTGCGCCACGAAGCGAAACATAGTCATCCGAGTTTCAATTTCCTCCCCCTTCGGGGAAGGGTAGGGTGAGGGCTGAAGTTACCCTGAAAAATTGGAAGCGCTGGCGCTAACGGAGAAGGTTTTTGCGCAGAAAAACCATGGGGGCGACAACAATCAGCCAGATGAGCAGGCCGAGCGCAAAAATGCCATTGCTGCTGCCGGGCTGAATTTCCAGCGGCGCCTTGGCCGCTTTTCCCGGCGATTCCAGCATCGGCGTGGGGCTGGCGGAAGTGGTTTGCGGGGCGGGGCCGACCGGCTGCAGGGCGAGACTCGCCAGCGCCAGCAAGATAAACGCAATCAAAAAGAAAGAAAAGTGGGCGCGGGATTTCATCATTGAAAAAGTCACTACTTTGGGTGATGGAATTTCACCCCAGTATAACATGACGCTAAGTGGATATTTCTTATCTTATTTTAAGATGTCTTGTATAATGATTGGGGCTTGCCAGCGAAGGAATAAATCATCTCGCCAGGCAAGGCCGGGCAATTTTGAAACTCCACAGGAGAGAGCATGGAGAGAATTTTTAACCTTCTGAAGAAACCCGCCATTCAATATTCGCTGGTGATTGCGTTTTTGGCGCTGGCGGGTGGCGCGGGTTGGGCGTTTTATCAGACTCAAGTTCCGCCGCCGCAGCCGATTCAATTTCCACACAACATTCATGTCGGGCTGCAAATTCAATGCCTGTACTGCCACCCTGGGGCGCAGCGCCAGGCCTCGGCGGGGCTGCCGACTGAGCAAAAATGCTGGGCCTGTCACGGCCAGTTGAAAAAATATTCCGACCCGGCCAACCCCGTTCCGCTGGAGGCCTGGCCGCCGGAACTGCAAAAACTGGCCGGGTATGTTGCCCGTGGTGAGCCGATTAAGTGGGTGCCGGTCTACATTGTGCCAGACCATGTCCATTTTAATCACCGTCCGCACATCGCCGCCGGGCTGGCCTGTGAAAAGTGTCACGGTGATATGAGCAAGAAGACTGTCGCCACCGTGGAGCAGACCGTCAACATGGGCTGGTGTCTCGCCTGTCACCAGGAACGCAGCGCCAATGACCCGGCCCTGCGCACGAAATTGATTGAGTGTGGCACCTGTCATTATTAGGCGCGCTGATTTTTGATTGAAAGGAATTCTTATGAGCGATACTTTTTCCCGGCGCGATTTTCTCAAACTGGCTGGCGTTGGCGCCGCCGCCGCAACTGCCTTGACTGGCTGCGGCCCGGCTTCGCGTTATGTGGTGCGCGAACCCTATACCAAAATGCCGGAATATACCTACAACGGCCAGAGCACGTTTTACGCCACCACCTGCCGCGAATGCGCCGCCGCCTGCGGGCTGGTCATTCGCACCCACCAGGGACGCGCCATCAAGGCCGAAGGCAATCAATTTAACCCCATCAACCTGGGGAAAACGTGCGCGCGTGGGCAGGCCAGCCTGCAGGGTTTGTACAACCCCGACCGGATTCAGAATCCCGGCCAGCACCAACGCGGCGAAAAAACATTTACCGAATTGGATTGGGAGGCCGCCCTCGGCGTGGTCGGCGCGGCCCTCGCTGGTGGCGATTTCGCCTTTTTATTGGGCACCGCGCCCGATCATTTGTTTGACCTGACCGGCGAATTGAGCAAAGCCTATGGCGCCGCCGCGCCCATCCGCTTCAGCGCCCTGGCCGCCTTTGAAGCGCGCGCCACCCTGGGCGAAGCCGCCCGCGCCGTGTTTGGCAAACCCGATAATTTGTTTTTCGACCTGGCCAACGCCGGCGTGGTTTTCTCGTTTGGCGCCAATTTCCTCGAAACCTGGCTTTCCCCGGTCGCCTACACGCGCGGATTTGCCAACCTGCGCCGCGCCAGACGCGGCTACCTGGTGCAGTTTGAGCCGCGCATGAGTCAGACCGCCGCTAAAGCCGACGAGTGGATTCCCATCCGACCGGGCACTGAAGGCCTGGTGGCGCTGGCGATTGGCAGCCTGGCCGCGCAAATGAAAGGAAAAGTGCTGGCCGCCTTTGACGGCGTAGACCTGGCCGCCGTGGTCGAGGCTTCTGGCGTGGAACAAGCCACGCTGGAGCGTCTGGCGCGGCTCTTCGCCGAGGCCGACCTGGCGCTGGCTCTGCCGGGCGGCGCGCCGCTGGCGCAAAGCAACGGCCTGGCCGCAGGCAAAGCCATCCTGTCGCTCAACGCGCTGACGCCTGGCGGCGTCTACCTGACCGCGCCCGCCGCCGTCAATGACGCCTATCATCGCCCGGCCAGCCTGAAAGAAATGGCCGCGCTGATTGAGCGCATGAACGCGGGCAAAATCAAAACCCTGTTTGTGCATGGCGTTAACCCGCTCTTTGAACTGCCGCGCGCGCTTGGCTTTAAAGAAGCCCTCGAAAAAGTAAATACCGTCATCTCATTTGCCTCCTTCCCCGATGAAACTGCGTTGGCGGCGGATTACGTCTTTCCCGACCACACCGGCTTGGAGTCCTGGGGCTATCAGCGCGCGCTGACCGGCGCCGGGCCGATGATGATTTCCGGCGCCCAGCCGGTGGTGGCTCCGTTCTACAACACGCGCGCCACCGTGGATGTTTTGCTGGCTGCCTCGGCTGGAAAACTGCCCTACGCCGATGAAGTCGCCTTTTTGCAGGCGCAAGTTTCCGGCCTGGTCGGCGCGGCGGATGGATTTTTCGGCGCGGGCGACCTGCCCTCATTTTGGGCGCAGTTTCAGCAGTTTGGCGGCTGGTGGACCAACACTACCAAACTGCTGCTCCCTGAAACGCCGCTGCTCGACAAGGCCCTGCCCTTTGAAGCGCCGCAGGCTCAGGGCGAAGGCGAATTTTATCTGCACGTTTTCCCCTCGCCCATCCTGGCCGAATCGGGCGCGAACAAGCCCTGGCTGCAGGAAATCCCCGACCCGATGACCACTGTCATGTGGAATTCGTGGCTGGAAATTAATCCTGTCACGGCGGATGAGTTGGGCCTGCTCGATGATGACGTGGTCGAAGTGATTTCGCCGTTTGGGAGCCTGGAAGTTTCGGTTTATCGCTATCCAGCCATCCGTCCGGATACGGTGGCGCTGCCTTTCGGGCAGGGTCACGCCGCTTACGGGCGCTACGCTGAAGGGCGGGGCGTTAATCCCGCTGATTTGTTGGGCGGCGCCTTCAATAGCGCGGGGGATTTGGCCTTCAGCGGGCTGAAAGTTCAAATCAAAAAAACCGGCAGGCAGCGGCCTTTATCGCGCCTGGAGAGTAAATTGGGCGTTTATGGTGTTGGTGAGAAGAAGGAGTGAGCATGTCTACCCCGAAAATTCCTGAATTTAAGGCTGAATGGAAAGAAGGCGAGCAGGGCCGCTGGGGCCTGGCGATTGATATGGATTTATGTACCGGCTGCCAGGCCTGCGTTGCCGCCTGCTCGATGGAAAATAACGTCCCGTTTGTGGGCGAGGAGCAATCCGGTTATGGGCGGCAGATGGCCTGGATGCGGGTGGAACGTTTATGGGAGGGGCAGTATCCTGAAGTGAAAACGACTCCCTTTCAGCCGGTGATGTGCCAGCAGTGCGGTTCCGCGCCCTGCGAGCCGGTCTGCCCGGTTTTCGCCACCGTCCACGCCCAGGCCGAACAGCTCAATTTACAGGTGTACAACCGCTGTGTCGGCACGCGCTATTGCGCCAATAACTGCCCGTATGTGGTGCGCGTTTTCAACTGGGCCGATTTTGCCATTAACCCGATTCACGCCAATCGAGATACGGATGGAAAACTGGTTTTCCCGCTGCACAACCAATTTAACCCGGATGTGACTGTGCGCCGCCGCGGCGTGATGGAAAAATGCACCTTCTGCATTCAGCGCATTCACAAAGCCGAAGACCAGGCCAAATCGGAAAACCGCGAGGTGGCGGATGGCGATGTGACCCCGGCCTGCGCCCAGGCCTGCCCGGCAGACGCCATTATCTTTGGCCGCCTGGATGACCCGGAAAGCCGCGTCAGCAAACTGTCGAAAGACAAACGCGCCGTTCACCTGCTGGAAGAACTCGGCACTCAGCCGCGCGTATCTTACCTTTCTGGAGGCTCCAATGGCAATCTCGGCTAGCGCCCTGCCGCGCGCACATGCGGAAGAACATTCCGACCACGAGGCGGAACTGCGCAAGGAACATTTGATGCTCGACCCCAAACCGCGCGGCGAAATGAACGCGCTGGTGATGG
>JAVHNW010000114.1:0-4658 GCA_036169755.1 bacterium
AAAATTGCAAAAGACATTGTCGGCGTGCTGCAGGCCAAATTTGGCCCAATAATCGCCGCCTCTTTTGGGAGTGCGCAGCACAACAACGATGTCGCGCGTATCACCGGGCGGGATGGTGTAGGCCAATTCTTGCGAGGGGCCGTATTCGTACATTTTTTCGCCCTCCAGATAAACAATTTCCAGCGCGCCCTGGCGCCATTCTTTGGCGCCGACATTTTTCACCGTCCACACCATGTAGAGCAATTTATCGGCCTTGACCTTGGTCCAGTCTATGGGTTTTTGGCCCATCACCATGCAGGCGAAATTTCCCTGGCCCTGGTACAAACCAACTTCGCCGCCGCCCACAGGTAAATCAGTTTCGCTGGGGGTCGGGCTGGCTTCGGAGGTGCCGGTGGAAAGCGGCGTCAGCGTGAAAATTGGAGGCAGCGTAAAAATGGCGGTGGGGGTGAAAAATACCTGAGTCGGACGGCGCGTGGAGGTTGGCGCGGGCCGGAGCGTATTACTGGGGCGGGCGGCGATGGTCGCGGCGGCCACCGTCTCCACCGCGGATTGCGGGTCATCAATGGCGGCGGGAGCGCAGGCAGAAAGGGCGCTGAGTAAAATGACAAAAACGAAAAAGTTTTTTTTCACGGCAGGGTCACTTGATGGTTACCTGAAAGGCGAAGTCGCAAAAAGGGTCGCGTCCGCGCAAGAGGGCCCAGCGCGATTCGTAACGATTGGGGCGGGTGGGCAGGATGAAATTGAGCACGAGAATACCCGCCTCGCCGGAGGCAATCGGCTCCAGCAGCTGCGGGGAAGTTCCCTTGGCGACCATGCGCTCGCCGCCGCGAAAGTCAATTGTAATTTCTTGATTGTTCCAATCTTTTGCCCCAACATTTTGAACAGTCCAGACGACCACCAGTTCGCGCCCCGAGGGCGGGTAGACTTCCCAATCTTCCGGCGATTGTTTGGTAATCAGACATGAAAAATTGGGCGTGCCCTGAACGCCATTCAATTCCGCGCCGGCAACGATGGGCAGGGTGGCAGACGCCAGCGGGCTGGGAAGCGGCGTAAAAGAGGGGAATGCGGTAAGCGATGGGTAGGGCGTAAAAGTGGGGAGGGCTTTGCGCGTGGGCGTAGCCGGAGCGGGCGAGGCGGCTGCCAGCGGCGCTTCGGTGCGGGTGGGCAGGGCCGCCACCGTGGCGGCCACCATCGTCTGCATGGCCGCCTGTGGGTCAGAAATGGTTTCCGCAGCGGGGGCACACGCCGTCAGGAAAACGGCAGCAAGCATCAGCCAGAGAAGATTTTTTTTCACGCCGCTCCGATTAAATAAGCGGGAAGACTCCTGTTCGGAAGCCTTCCCGCTTTGGCCAATCCTACTTCACCGAAATGATGACGTAGAATTTGCAGAAAACCTTGTTGCTGTTGGCAAGACCCCAGTAGGCGGTGTAATAGCCAGGGGTTTTCGGAGCGTTCATGTCTACGATGAAGGTCGCCTTGCCTTGCGGCGCGACGCTTTTGGCGAGGTCAAAGACATCGCCGTGCGTTTGCATTTTTGCGCCGCCGATGTAGACCAAATCGGTACCGCTGGTTTTCCAGCCGCTGGTGCCTGTGTTGCGGACGGTCCACTTCGCGTCAAAGATGCGGCGCGGCTTGAATTTCGTCCAGTCTTTGGGGCTTTGAGAAATCAACTGGCAGGCGTAGGGAGTGCCCGCCGAAAGGGCGCTGTTCCAGGCTGAGAAGTTTGCGCCGCTGCTGAGCGGCATTCCGGCGAGCGCGGTGTCAGTCTGTACAGTGACCGAGAGCGCAGGGGCCGCTTTGACCGAGGAAAACGCCGAGGCGAAAATCGCCAGGGCCGCCACGAGTGTCACCATGATGAAAAGGGGTTGCGATTGTTTCATAATTTTCTCCTTCGTCGTCATTATACCAATCTGCGGAAAGAAACGCGCCGCCAAAGAGAGCGGCTATTTTTCGTCCGCATCGCCAATGCCGAGCGGCTTCCATTTGCCTTCGTCTTTGAGGCGATGTTGAACGCCGTGACGGTCGTGCAATTCATCGAATCCTTCAGGTTTGATGAACATCTCTTCACCATCCAGCAGGGCAGTCAGCCCTTTTTGGCCGGGTTCGGGGCGTTTGGGGCCCTTGTATTTGGCGGCCATGGCCGGAGTGTAGTCAGTCGGCTCTTCGTAGGTGGTGACGTAGCCTTCATAGTTGCGCAGGATGATTTTGTGGTCGGACATGCTGAGCAGGTAGTTGGGCATGACCGGAATTTTTCCGCCGCCGCCAGGCGCATCCACAATGAACTGCGGCACGGCGTAGCCGGAGGTATGGCCACGCAGACCTTCCATGATTTCGATGCCTTTGGCAACCGGCGTGCGGAAGTGTCCGGCGCCTTCCACCAAATCACACTGGTAGAGGTAGTAAGGGCGCACGCGAATGCGCACCAGTTTTTGCACCAATTCACGCTGAATGTGAACGTTGTCGTTGACTCCCGCCAGCAGGACGGACTGGTTGCCGAGTGGAATTCCGGCGCGGGTCAGGCGGTCGGCGGCTTCGGCCAGTTCCAGGCTGATTTCGTTGGGGGTATTGACGTGAATATTCAGCCAGAGCGGGTGATATTTGGCGAGCATGTCGCACAGTTCCTGGGTGATGCGCATCGGCATAAAAACCGGCACGCGCGAGCCAATGCGGATGATTTCAATGTGCGGAATCTCGCGCAGGCGGCTGAGCAGTTCTTCCAGAATTTTGGGGGCCAGCACCAGCGGGTCACCGCCAGAGAGCAAGACATCGCGCACTTGCGGCGTGCGCTTCAGATAGTCAATCTGCATCTCAAATTCCTGGCGGTTGAAAGTGGCCGCCGGGTTGCCGACAATGCGCGAGCGGGTGCAGTAGCGGCAGTACGAGGCGCATTGAGTCGTCACCAGCATCAGCACGCGGTCAGGGTAGCGGTGAACCAGGCCAGGGACGGGGGAATGCTTGTCTTCGGCCAGCGAATCTTCCATCATGGCGGTGAAGGATTGCATTTCTTCCGAGCGGGGGATAATCTGACGGCGGATGGGGTCGTCCGGGTCGTCCGGGTCAATCAACGAAATGAAGTAGGGAGTGACATCCACGCGAAAGATGCCCTGAGTTTGCAGGGCAGTGCGTTCGCTTTCGGTCAGGGTCAGCACGCTGCCAATATCATCCACATTGTTCAGACGGTTGCTCAACTGCCAGCGCCAGTCATTCCACTTTTCAGCGGGAACGTCTTTATAAATGGGGGCGCGTTTGGAAACAAAAGGTTCGGGCATGGGAAACTCCGGGGAGGAAAATTCAAGAAAAGGATTGGGAATTTACTTTTGATATTCAGAATTTAGCAGTAAAAGATTTGAGCTGCGCGGGGCGGGTCATGGTCGGGGCGGAAAAAGCCGCCAAAGTGAAGATTGGCAAAAGGTCTAAAAAGCATACGGGTATTGTAAGAGAAATCGAAACGCAGGTCAATCACCCATGCGAGCGGAGAAATTCGGAATTTGATATTCGAGTAAGGTAGAATTGGCCCAGTATTCCATTTTCCATCGGAGGCTGAATGACAATCGAAGGAACGCACGGCACATGGGGCGACCTGCTGCGAGCAGGCATTTCGCCGCAGGAAGCCGATTTTACCGTTTTTGGCGTGCCATTTGATGGCCTGGCAAGCGCCCGGCAGGGAGCGGCCCAGGCGCCAGCCAGCCTCCGCGCCTGGTCGCGGCATCTCACCCCTTTCAGCGAGGACCGCACCCGCCTGGCGGGGATGAGCATCTGCGACATCGGCGATTTTTCCGTTCAGCGCCCCGAACTTGATTTCGAGAACATCCGCGCGCGGGTGGCCGGGCTGCCCAACATTCCCATCGCGCTGGGCGGCGACCACTCCATCAGCATTCCTGTTTTGCAGGGGCAGCGTCAGCGCTTTGCCGGGAAACGCCTCGGCCTGGTGTGGGTGGACGCGCACCCCGATTTATGCGATGAATTTGACGGCTCACGCCTTTCGCACGCCTGCGTCCTGCGCCGCGCCCTGGAAGCGGGCATTGAGCAAAGTGACGTCTGCATGATCGGCCTGCGCTCCTGGGAAGAGCAGGAACTCGACCTGGTGGAAAATGGCCGCCTGAATATTTACAGCGCCGAACAGGTAGCCGAGCGCGGCATGAAGTGGGTCGCCAACGATGTGCGCCGCCTGCTGACGAGATGTGACGCCATTCACATTTCCTTCGACATTGACGCGCTCGACCCCTCCGCCGCCGCCGGGACCGGCATTCCCGATTTCGGCGGCTTGACGATGCGCGAGGCGCTGATTCTGCTCAAAAGCCTGCAGGGGCTCAAACTGGTTGGGCTGGACGTGGTGGAAGTCGCCCCGCCGCTGGACGCCTCCAACGCCACCGTTTTCGCCGCGCTGAAAATCATCATGGAATTTATCGGGCTGATTGCCCGCGAAAAACAATTGAAAGGAAAGCGATGAGCGACCTGCCCATTGTTCACAATCCCGCGCTGTCACGTTTTGAATTGACGCTGGAGGGATACACCGCCGTCCTTGAATACACGCAATCTGACGGAAAAATCATCTTCACCCACACCGGGGTTCCCGCCGAACTGGGCGGGCGCGGCCTGGGCGGAGCGCTGGCGCGCGCCGCGCTGGAATTTTCCCGCGCCGAAGGGAAAAAAGTCGT
>JAVHNW010000115.1:0-4656 GCA_036169755.1 bacterium
ACCGCCGGGACCACCGTCACAATGGGCGCCAGCAAAAAAAGCAGTTTTTCGGCTTTGGCGGGCGTCAATTCCTCTTTAAAAATAAGTTTGACGGCATCTGCGATTGGCTGCAGCAGGCCCTGCGGCCCGGCGCGATTGGGGCCAATGCGCACCTGCATAAAAGCGAGAATACGGCGTTCAAACAGCGTCAGATAGGCAAAACCGGTCAGCAGAATCATGACCAGCGCAAAGCCCTTAATCACCCATTCGAGAAGCAAAATCCAGTCCATAGCCTATGCCTTTTCTGCGGCGCGTAATTTGACCGGCGTGGGGGCGGAAATCGCCAGCCCCATGCTGCGCGGGAGCAGGACAATTCCGGTGGAAATGGAGGCGTCCAGCGCGAGCGGGAGGGTAAATTGCGCCCCGTTGATTTCCACTGACAGCGGGTCGCCTTTCCCCAGGCCGAGTTTTTCGGCTGCGGCGGGATGCAAAACCGCCACCGCGCTGCGCTCAATGTGCGCCGAAAGCAGTTTCGCCGGAGCGAGGGTTACGCCCAAATCATACAATTTGGTGACCGGCACGGCGAGCAATTCGCCTTCTTTGGGGCGCAGGTTGCTGGCGGCAAATAATTGGCCCTCGGCCTGCGGCTGAAGCGTCAGCGTGACACCCAGGCCGAGTTTATTTTCGTAACTTGTGCCGCCGTAATACAAATCGCTGCGGCCAATCAGCGGCCACTGCTCGGCAGATTCGGAGAGCGCCGCGTAGGAAATTGCGCCAAAAGCGGATTCTGCCGCTGAAAGTTGATTCATCACCAGCAGCGGGGCGCGCCCTTCGAGCGCGATTCCGCAGCCTTTGGCGACTTCTGCCAGCAGGGCAAAATCGGCTTTGCTGCCGGGCTGCGCCGGAACTGCCGGGTAAAAACGCTGAACGCGCCGCTCGCCGTTAGTGAAAGTTCCTTCGCGTTCGGTGGATGCGGCGGCAGGCAGCACAATCTGCGCCAGCCGGGTGGTTTTGGTTTCCAAAACATCCTGCGCGATGACGGTTTTGGCCGTTTGCAGGGCCGCCGCCAGCGCCGGGTCATCACCCGCCGGGTCGGCGGCGATGATGTAGACGGTTTTTCCGGCCAGTTCGGCAGCCAGGTTTTGCGCCGGGCGGAAACCCATTTCCAGCGCGCCCTGCTGATTGGGGCTGTTCCAGACGCCAATTAATCCATTGTTCGGCTTTCCAATTTTCCCGTTGAGCAGCCCGGCGCAGGCGGCGGCCAGGGAGGAAGTCCCGGCCAGGCCGAGACCATCCGCGCCGTAGAAAATCATCAGATTGTTGGCGTTTTTAATCGCTGCGCCAATTTTCTCTTTGGCGGGCAGGGCCTTGACGGTTTCAACTTCGTCTCCGTAGGCGTAGCGCACCACAAAAGTGGCAAATTCGTCCAATTTGGTGGCGCGGGCGCCGGCAACGATGAGGGTGGCGCCGCGCTGAGCGGCGGCCTTCAGGCGCAGATGCCAGAGCGGGGCCTCGTTGTATAAATCGGAGGCAATCACCAAAACGGTGTCGCCCTGGGCCAGGTCGCCCAGGTTTGAGCCAGCCGTCAGGCCGTAGGCGGTGGTGTATTCTCCGCCGCCCATTTGGCTGTAGAGGAAAGTCTTGGCGCGGAGCGCGGCGGCCAATTGTTTGAGGGTGAATAAATCTTCGTTGGCGAGCCGTCCACCAGCCAGGAAAACCGTCTCCGATTTGGATTCGGCCAATTGGGCGGCGGCCAGGCTGAGAGCAGAATCGAGTTGGGCGGGGGTCGCTTTCAGCCGCGATTCGGCTTCGCTGTACTGATAGCCAGCGAAGCGGCCTTTGTCGCACATCCAAATTTCGTTCACCTGTTCGTTTTGGCGCGGCATGACGCGCTTGATGACGTAGCCGCCGCCCGCTTTGGCTTCGCGGCGCACGTTGAAGGTGACGTTGCAGCCAACCGGGCACTGTGAGCAAACTGAGGCGGCCTGTTTCAACTCCCAGGGGCGGGCGCCAAAGCGGAAATCGGCGGTGGTCAGGGCACCCACCGGGCAGATGTCGCTGGTGTTGCCGCTGAAAACCGAGTCGAAGCCGGGGTCGCCGTAGGTGACGATGTCGGTGTTACGCCCGCGCTGGTAGAAACCCAGCACCGGTTCACCAGCGATTTTGTCTTGAAAGCGAATGCAGCGCGCGCATTGAATGCAGCGTTCGCGGTCGAGGAAAATCAAATCGCCCAGGGGAAAGTGTTTTTCAGCGCGGTGTTTTTCATCAAAAATGAAGCGGCTCTGGTCGGAGCCGTGTTCGAGGGTGAGATTTTGCAGGGGGCATTCGCCGCCCTTGTCGCACACCGGGCAGTCGAGCGGGTGCGAGCTGAGCAGCAGTTCGAGGATTTCTTTTTGGCCGCTTTTGGCCTTGGCGGTTTCGGTGAAAACGGCCATGCCTTCCGAAACGGGGTTGGTGCAGGCGGTTTCGAGCTTGGGCATGAACTGGAGTTTGGGGCTGCCGTCTTCGTTGAGAACGGGCTGGCCGGTGGCACGGTCAATGGCGGGGCGGCCAATTTCCACCAGGCACTGACGACACATGCCAACCGGTTCCATTTTGGGATGGTAGCAAAAAACGGGAATGTCAATGCCAATTTTTTTGGCGGCATCCACGACCAGCGTTCCAGCAGGGACGGTGACTGGGGTTCCGTTAATTTGTAAATTGATGAGTTTTGCCATAAATGCTCCAAACAGGACAATATTATTTTCGCACTACTGAATTTCGTCTTTGCTTATTCCAGCCTGCCGCAAGATTTCCAACAAGGTTCCGATAGGCAAGTCTTTTCGGTGAAATGGCACAACGACTCGCTTTCTGGTCTCTGGATGAATGAAAATCTGGTGACTGCCTTTGCTTCTATCCAGCACAAAACCTTTCGATTGAAGCAGGTTAATCACTCTTTGCGGTGTCAGGGGCGGAGTTTTAGGCATAAGCGTTCAGCGTGAGCGTATATTCCAATAAATCGTTTTCGTTGGGAATTTCTTCACCATGTTCTTTCAAACTTTCAAGATACAGTTGAATCGCTTCAGTAGCCATCTGCTTCGCTTCTTCAAGCGTCACGCCATACGTCACACAGCCCGGCAGGGAAGGAACGGTCACAGTAAAGCCGCCTTCGGGTTCTTTGCGCAAAAAAATACGATAAAACAGCGAATTCATAACGCTCCTTTTCTCATCCATCCTTTACGAATTTCCCGTTACTTTCTCAAAATCTTCGGGGAAGCGCTCAATCGCCGTGCGGACGGCCATGGTGGAAAAATCGCCCAGGGCGCACAGGCATTTGCCGTAGACTTGCGCGGCCACGCTGTCCAGCAATTTAACATCCTGGGCGCTGGCCTGGCCGCTGTGAATGCGTTCGGTCAGGTGCAGCATCCAATAATTGCCGTCACGGCAGGGGGTGCATTTTCCGCAAGATTCATGTTTGAAGAAGTGGATGGTTTTGTTGATGACCCAATCCATGCTGTGAGTATCATCAATGATGATGACGGAGGCCGAGCCAAGCATGGAGCCGAGGCTCTGCACATTTTCGTAATCGAGCGGAGTATCCATCACCTTGTCGAAGGAGGCCTCGTCCACGCGGATAATGGAGGAGGAGGCTCCGGCGGGCATAATGGCGCGAATTTTGCGCCCGTTGGGAATGCCGCCGCCGTGAGTAAAAATCAGCTCGCGGAAAGTGGTTCCCAGCGGCAGCTCATAGTTGCCGGGCCGGGAGATATTGCCCGAAAGCGAGAAAATCTTGACGCCGGGGCTTTTTTCGGTACCATTTTGACGGAAACCCGCCGCGCCATGTTCGATGATGTAGGGCAGATTGGTGAGGGTTTCCACGTTATTGATGACGGTCGGCTTGCCGTACAACCCAACTACCGCCGGAAAGGGAGGCCGCAGGCGAGGCTGTCCGCGTTTACCTTCCAGCGATTCGAGCAGGGCGGTTTCCTCGCCGCAAATGTAGGCGCCAGCGCCGAGGTGAGTCTTCAGCCGCAGTGAGCTTTGCGTGCCGAAGAGTTGGTCGCCCAGGTAGCCCTGTTTTTCCATCTCGGCCAGGCAGGCGTTGAGCTGCTGCTCAATCGGGTAAAACTCGCCGCGCAGATAAATGTAGCCTTCGCTTGCGCCAACCGCGTAACAGGCAATCGCCACCCCCTCCAAAAACTGATAGGGGTTGTAGGTCATAATTTCGCGGTCTTTGAAGGTTCCCGGCTCCGACTCATCCGCGTTGCAGACGACATAATGCGGCCATAAAGTATCGGGCAGGAAAGACCATTTGACGCCGGTTGGAAAACCAGCCCCGCCGCGTCCGCGCAAGCCGGAGGCTTTGACTTCCTCCACAATTTGCTTGGGCTGCAGCGTGGTGACGGCCTTCTTGAGCGCCTCAAAGCCGCCTTGCTGTTTGTAAATTTCAATATTTTGAATGTCGGGAATGTCCCGGTGGCGTAAAAGAATGTGGCTCATATCACTTTTTGCCTTTCTTCAAGGCTTCCACCAATTCCATCGTCCTATCCACCGTCATATTTTCGTGGTACGAAACCTGGTCGCCCTGCTGCAGTTGGAACATGGGAGCCTTATCGCAGCCAGCCAGGCACATCACCGCTTCAACGGTCACCAGGCCATCGGGCGTGGTTTCACCGACCTTGACGCCCAGATTCTGGC
>JAVHNW010000116.1:0-4655 GCA_036169755.1 bacterium
GCCACACAGGCCGGGATTGAAATCCCCACCCTCTGCGACCACCCCGACCTGACGCCCTACGGCGGCTGCCGCCTGTGCGTGGTGGAAGTGCAGGGCTTCCGCACGCCGATGGCTTCCTGCACACTGCCCGCCAGCGCCGGAATGCAAGTCGTCACCGACAGCCCGGCGCTCCACAAATCGCGCCGCACCCTGCTCGAACTTTTACTGGCAAATTATCACGACAGCGGCTACGCCGATGGTCAAAAAGAAGAAACTCAATTGATGCGCTGGCTGCGCCATTTTGAAATTGACCTGCCCACAGCCCAATCCCCCGCGCCGCGTCACCCGGTGGACAGTGACCCCAACCCGGTCATTTGGGTGGATTTGAACAAGTGCATTTTGTGCAACCGCTGCATCCGCGCCTGCGCCGAAGTGCAGGGACGCTTTGTCTGGGGGCTGGCCCAACGCGGATTTGAAACCCACATCTCCGCCGGAGCCGACAGCGACCTGCTGAGCGCGCGCTGCGAATCCTGCGGCGCCTGTGTCGCCTACTGCCCAACCGGCGCCCTGGACAACAAGCCAAGCATGGGCGCGGGTCGGCCCGATAAACTCATCCGCAGCACCTGCGCCTACTGCGGCGTTGGCTGCCAGTTTGATATCAACGTCAAAGATGGAAAAGTCATCCGCGTCACATCCACGCCCGAAGCGCCGGTCAACGGCAACCATCTCTGCGTCAAAGGGCGCTACGGCTATGACTATGTTCAGCACCCCGACCGCCTGCTCAAACCCCGCGCGCGGCGCTACCTGCTGGAAGGCGGCGCGCGCCAGGTGGACGGCCCAGGCTGGGAATGGGTCGAAACCGACTGGGCCACCGCCCTGCGTCTGACCGCGCAAAAACTACAGGCCGCGCGCCAGGCCTTCGGCCCCGATTCGATCGGCGTGCTGACTTCGGCCAAATGCACCAACGAAGAAAACTACCTGATGAACAAACTGGCGCGGCAAGTGCTTGGCACCAACAACATTGACCACTGCGCCCGCCTTTGCCACGCCAGCACCGTCGCCGGGCTGGCGGCCAGTTTCGGCTCTGGCGCCATGTCCAACTCTATGGATGATGTCGCCGCCCACGCCGCCGCGCTCTTCATCATCGGCTCCAACACCAGCGAACAGCACCCCGTTTTCGGCGCAATGCTGCGCCAGGCCGTGCTGCAGCGCGGCGCAAAATTAATTGTCGCCGACCCGCGCCGCATCGAAATGACCGAATTCGCCAGCCTGCACCTGCGCCAGCGCCCCGGCAGCGACATCGCCCTGGTCAACGGCCTGATGAACATCATCCTCGAAAAAGGCTGGGAAGACAAAACCTTCATCGCCGAGCGCTGCGAAAACTTTGACGAATTCCGCGCCACCATCGCCAACTACCCGCCCCAAAAAGTCAGCCAGATGACCGGCGTCCCGCTCGACGACCTCTACGCCGCCGCCGAAATGCTCGCCACCCTCAAACCAATGGCCGTCATCTGGGCGATGGGCATCACCCAACACATCACCGGCACGCACAACGTGATGACCCTCGCCAACCTGCAAATGCTGACCGGCAACATGGGCCTCCCCGGCGGCGGCGTCAACCCGCTGCGCGGCCAAAACAACGTCCAGGGCGCCTGCGACATGGGCGGCCTGCCCAACGTCTTTCCCGCCTACCAGCCGGTAAACGACCCCCAGGCAAGCGAAAAATTCCGCGCAGCCTGGCAGCTTTCCGGCGAATTCCGTCTCTCCACCAAAATCGGCAAAGCCGCCACCGAAATCATCCCGCAAATTCTCAGCGGCGAAGTTCACGCCCTCTACATTTTGGGCGAAGACCCCATCATGTCGGACCCCGACACCAACCACGTGCGCCGCTGCCTGAGCGCCGCCGATTTCATCGCCCTACAGGAAATTTTCCCCAGCGAAACCGCGCGCTACGCCGATGTTTTACTGCCCGGCGTGACCTTTATGGAAAAAAACGGGACCTTCACCAACACCGAGCGGCGCGTGCAGATGGTGCGCCAGGCGATTGCGCCGCTGGGCGAGGCGCATCCCGACTGGCAAATCATCTGCGACCTGGCGAAAAAGCTGCTGGCCGAAAGCGGTCAACAGGCCATTGGGCCCTGGTCTGGCTGGGACTACAGCGCGCCCGCCGACATCATGGCCGAAATTAACGCCCTGGCGCCCTCCTACGCCGGAATCAGCCACGCCAGGCTGGAAAACGGCGAGCGCCTGCAATGGCCAGTGCCCAACCTGCAGCACCCCGGCACGCCCATTTTACACACCCAGGGTTTTACACGCGGCAAAGGGCGCTTCCTGCCCATCGAAAATGTGCCGCCCGCCGAGCGCGTAGACCGCGACTACCCCTTCGTCCTCTCCAGCGGGCGCGTGCTTTACCACTGGCACGGCGGCGAAATGACGCGCCGCGCCGAAAGCCTGATGGCGCTCTACGGCCAGGCGCTGATTGAAATCAGCGCCGAAGACGCCGCCAGGCTCGGCATCGCGCCCGATGGCCGGGTGCGCGTCCGCTCGCGGCGCGGGGTCATCGAGGCCCAGGCCTGGGTCACCGAGCGCGTCCCCGCCGGAATGGTGTACGCCAACTTCCACTTTCCGCAGGCCTCGGCCAACGAACTGACCCTCGGCAGCCTCGACCCAATAGCCAAAATCCCCGAATATAAAATAACCGCCGTCCAAGTCGAAAAAGTGGGCTAAGGAAAAATCACCTTGATTGGTACCTACCGAAAAAATCACAACTTTTCCGCTGAAGCCCTGCCAACGCCCCAAGAAACCCCACTCAGCCTGACGGTCAACGGCGAAAACTGGCTGACGCTGATGTGTACCGCCACCCACCTCGAGGCGCTGGCAGTCGGCTTTCTCTTCAACGAGGGCGTCATCAGCCACCGCGCCGAAATCGCTGACGCGCGTCTGTGCGAACACGGCGACAATGTGGATGTCTGGCTGACTCACGCGGCAGAAAAACCCAGCGCCTGGAGGAAAACCTCCGGCTGCGCGGGCGGGGTGACGGCGGCGGAAATGCGCCCCGTGGCAGAGCCGGTCGCCGTCAGCGGCGCACCTCTGCCGCCAGAGCAAATCACCGCGCTGATTGGGATGCTGTTTGACAATCAGGATTTGTACAAAAGCACCGGCGGCATTCACACCTCGGCCCTCAGCGATGGCGAAACGATTTTGCTGACTGCCGAAGATATTGGCCGCCACAACACGCTCGACAAACTGGCCGGGCGCGTCCTGCTGGAGGAAATTCACCCGGCACGAAAAATCCTGCTCACCACCGGGCGCGTCAGTTCAGAGATGATGCAAAAAGCCGCCCGCTTCGGCGCGGAATTTGTCATCAGCCGCACCTCGCCCACTTCGCTTTCGGTGGAACTGGCGCAGCAGAGCGGTATCACGCTGATTGGCTACGCCCACCGCGAGCGGTTTAATGTGTACACACATTCCGAGAGACTGGCACTCTCTTAAACAAAAAAACATCCGCCCAAAGCAGGCGGATGTTTTTTGTTGGCGGAGAGGGTGGGATTCGAACCCACGGTAGACTGGAAGCCTACAACGGTTTTCGAGACCGTCCCATTCGGCCACTCTGGCACCTCTCCAGCGGAGAGCGGCGCGAAATTATACCTTAAATCTCCACGTATTGGTGCAGGTCGGGGTAGTGGACGTTGTGTAAGCCGTGTTCGCCCAGTTTGGTTTTCAAGACGGTTGCCGAGGAATACTCGCCATGCACCAGGTAAATGCCCTCGCGTTTGCCCTGCCCAGCCAGGCCGTATTCCAGCAGTTGATCCTGCCCGGCATGAGCGGAAAACCCGCCGATGGTGGCGACTTCGGCGCGGCGGTAGAAAACCTCGCCAAAGATTTTCACCCGCTCTTCACGGTCGGCCAGACGGCGCCCCAGGGTGTAGGGCGCCTGCCACGAGACAATCACAATCGTGGCGCGCGGGTCTTCGATGTTATTTTTCAAATGGTGCAAAATGCGCCCGGTTTCGGCCATGCCCGAAGCCGAGATAATCACCATCGGCTCGTGGCGCTCATTCAGCGCCTTGGATTCTTCCACGTTTTGGATGTAGGTCAGGCCGTTAAAATCGAGCGCGGGGTGGCGGCCATTTTGCATAAATTCCCAGGTTTCGGCGTCAAAACATTCAGGGTGTTTTTTGAAAACGTCACTGGTGTGAACGGCCAGCGGGCTGTCTACAAAAACCGGAATGCGGGAAATTTCGCGCCGGTCTATCATCTGGTGGATGTCGTAGACGATTTCCTGGGTGCGGCCAACGGCAAAGGAGGGAATAATCACCTTGCCGCCGCGCTGTATGGCCTGGCCGATGACCTGGCGCAGTTCCGCGTAGGCGCTGACCGGGTCGCGGTGCGGCTTGTCGCCGTAGGTGGATTCCATGATGACCAGGTCGGCGGGGTCGGGCAAAACCGGGTCGCGCAAGAGCGGCAAATCGCGGCGGCCAATATCGCCGGAGAAAACAATGGTGGTTTTTTTGCCTTTTTCTTCCACTTCCAAAAAGGTGCCCGCCGAGCCGAGGATGTGACCGGCCTCGAAAAAGCGGGCGCGCACGCCCGGTACAGGCTCGAAATCAATGCCCAGTTCGGTCGGCTTCATCAGCGGGCGGACAGCTTCGGCATCGAGTTGGGTGTAAAGCGGC
>JAVHNW010000117.1:0-4558 GCA_036169755.1 bacterium
GCCAAAACATCCGGCAGGGTGTTGGGGTTGCGGGGGGTCCGGCTGGGTCGGGGGCGATTGCGGCGAAGGCGGCTGCTGCGCCCAGGGCGGCGTGCCCCATTCGGGCGGGTAAGGCCCGTGCCAATAGCCATGCGCCCAACGCGGACGGAAAATAAAGCGCATGGCGCCGAAAAAGAGGAAGGCGACCAATAGGAAACCGAGCAGGCCGCCGAAGGGGAAAAAGCCGAAGTGGCCGCGGCCCATCATCGGAGAGTAGCCGCCGCGGAACATGGGCGACTCAAAACCCGGATGGAATCCGCGCCCGAAGGCTGGCGCGGCGGGAGCAGCTTTCAGCGCCTCGGCCCACTGCGGGCTGTCGGCCAGGCCGCGCGCGTACCCGGCGCGATAGGCCACTGCCGCGCCGCCCGCCAGCAGGCCAAACACCAGCAAGACGCCAATTACACGCAATACGATTGAAGCAGGTTTGGACATGGTTACCTCCAGAAAGAGAAAACAGAATTTGCCTGTGAGATAAAGATACCTGCCAATCGTGGAGAAATGATGGAGATTTGCCGCAGGGATTGTGGATGTTTGGCGTTATTCGCCGCCCGCCAGCGAATCGTCTGCGCCGCCGATTTCTGGCAGCGCCGATTCGATTTGTTCGGGCGACTGGCCCGCGTCCAGCCGGTCAACGATTTCGTCAAACTGGGGTGGCAGACCCTCCCCGCTGGATTTTCCCATTTCGCGGAACATTTTCGCCATCGCGCGCGGGTCATTCTCCAGGCCGTTTAATTTTTCGGGGTCGGCCAGGCTTTCGAGCGAGGCCTCCTCGCCGCGCAAAAGCCGCACGCGCGGCGGGCGGCGGCGCACGTTGAGACTGTCGCAATGCGGGCAGGCTGCCGCGCGCGAACCGTACTCGGCATACGATAAAATCAACTCAAAACGGCGGCGGCAGTCCAGGCAAAAGTAATCGTAGGTTGGCATTTCGTCCTCCGGCTCAATTTTAACCGTTTCTGGCCCGCTTGGGCGGTTGTGCTAAAATACACCCATGACTGACGAATTTATTCCGCTCCAGCCGCAGCCTCTGCTGATTGTCATTTCCGGCCCTTCCGGTGTGGGCAAAGACACAGTTTTACAGCGCATGAAAGAGCGCGACCTGCCTTTTCATTTCGTGGTTACCGCCACCACCCGCCCCAAACGCCCCAATGAAGTGCATGGCAAAGATTACTTTTTTTTAAGCAAGGATGAATTCGCGCGCATGATTGAGCAAGACGAGTTGATTGAATATGCCATCGTCTACGGCGATTACAAAGGCATTCCCAAACAACAGGTGCGCGAGGCCATGTCCAGCGGAAAAGATGTCATCATGCGCATTGATGTACAGGGCGCAGAAACGGTGCGCAAGTTGGCGCCCGAAGCCGTGCTGATTTTCATCACCGTGCCAAACGAAAACGAGCTGGAACGCCGCCTGCGCGAACGCAAAACCGAAACGCCAGAAGAACTCACCCTGCGCATCGCCACCGCGCGCAAGGAACTTCAACGGGTGGAATCTTTCGACTACGTCGTCGTCAACCAGGATTTTCACCTGGATGAAACGGTGGACGCAACGCGGGCCATCATCACCGGCGAACATTTGCGCGTGAAACAGCGGAAAGTGAGCCTGTAATGAGCGAATTTCCCCGCCCCGACCAGGCAGAGCAAACACCGCCCGCTGAGGAAAATCCATCCCCCCTGATTCAAGCCATCGCCCCGGCGCGGCCAACGCCCTGGGTGACGTACACGCTGATGGGCGTCACCATCCTCATCTGGCTGGCGCAAATCATCACAAAAACCTATTGGGGGCTGGATTGGCCCGGCGTTTGGGGGCTGAAACTGAACGAGTACATCCGCGCCGGGCAGGTCTGGCGCTTGTTCACGCCGATGCTGCTGCATGACGACAACCTGCCTTTTCACATCCTGACCAATATGTATTTTCTCTTTGTGGTCGGCTCGGAGGTGGAGAAACTCTACGGCCACGGGCGCTATTTGACGCTGTACATTTTGGGCGGAATTTGCGGCAACGCGCTCTCATTTATCTTTTCACCCTACGGCGCCTGGGGCGCCTCCACCGCACTGTTTGGCCTGCTGGCCGCGAATGGCGTTTTCATCCTGCAGAACAAAACCTGGCTGCGCGACTGGAGCCGCGCCCTGAGGGGAGTGATGATGACCATCGGCATCAACATTTTCCTGGGAATCAGCATTGGCGCGGATAACTGGGGGCACATCGGCGGGGCGTTGGGCGGAGCGCTTTTCGCCATGCTGGCCGGGCCAATTTGGAAATTCCAGGAATTTCTGCCCGGCCTGGCAAAAATCCAGGACCAGCGCGGCGCGCGCGATTGGTTCAACGGCGCGGCGCTGACGTTTTTCATCTTCTTCCTCCTGGTTGTCGCTGGCTTTCTCTGGGGTGTTCCGGGGATCGAACTTCAGTAAAAACAACTCATTTTCTCGAAAGGAAATCTTCAAATGAAACAAATCTGTGTCATCGGCGTTGGGTATGTTGGCATCGTCACCGGCGCCTGCTTTGCCGATTTAGGCAACCGCGTCATCGCGCTGGACGTGAACAAAGAGCGCATTGATAACCTCAACAAAGGCATTATGCCAATTTACGAACCTGGGCTGGATGAGCTCGTCAAACGCAACATGCAAGCCGGGCGGCTGACCTTCACCACCGACTATGCCGAAGCGGTAAAGGGAACCGAATTTGCCTTCATCGCCGTTGGCACACCCTCCGGCGTCAACGGCGAAGCCGACCTGCAGTATGTCGCCGCCGCCGCCAAATCCATCGCCCAAAACATGCGCGAACCGCTCATCATCATCAACAAATCCACCGTGCCGATTGGCACCGGCGACTGGGTGGCCGATATTGTCAAACGCGAGCAGAAAAAACCAGTGGATTTTTCCGTTGTCTCCTGCCCCGAATTTCTACGCGAAGGCACCGCCATCAGCGATTTTTCACAACCGCACCGCACCGTCATCGGCTCGTTTGACCGCGAAGCCGCCAACAAAGTAGCGCAATTACATCTGCCGCTGCGCGCGCCCATCGTCATCACCGACCTGCGCACCGCCGAAATGATCAAGTACGCCTCCAACGCCTTCCTGGCCGCCAAAATCTCCTTCATCAACGAAATCGCCGACATTTGTGAAGCCTACGGCGCAGACGTGAAAGAAGTCGCCGCCGGAATGGGCTATGACGCCCGCATTGGCCGCCACTTCCTCGATGCGGGCCTGGGCTGGGGCGGATCCTGCTTCCCCAAAGATGTGCTGGCCCTGGCCTACATGGCCGAAGAGAAAAACCTCGACCCACGCATTCTCAACACCGTGCTAGACATCAACTACGAGCGCCGCAAAACCGCCGTGCGCCGCACCGAAGAAATGCTGGGCGGCTCGCTCAAAGGCAAAACCATCGGCCTGCTGGGGCTGGCCTTCAAACCCAACACAGACGACATGCGTGACGCCCCAGCCATTGACATCGCCAGCGAATTGAACGAATCCGGCGCCAGCGTGCGCGCCTACGACCCAGTCGCCATGACTGTCGCCGCCGGACGCCTGCCCGCCGTGGAAATGTTCAAAAACCCCTACGACATGGCCGCCGGTTGCGACGCGCTGATTGTCGTCACCGAGTGGAACGAATTTAAACAACTCGACCTCGCCAGACTAAAAAGCCTGCTTAAAACCCCCGTCATTTACGATGGCCGCAACATCTACGACCCCGCCACCATGAAAGCGATGGGCTTCACCTATCGCGCCATCGGACGCTAAACCGCCCCATGCCAACGCCACCCGTCTGCGACTACACCAACTCCGACTACCAGAGCTCCTTCTGGGAAAAAGGCGGGCGCGCCTACGAAGACGGCGCCGAAGCGGCAGCCCTGCGCCGCCTGCTGCCCAAAAACGGCCAACTCCTGCTCGAACTCGGCGCGGGCGCGGGGCGCAACACCCCGCGCTACGCCGGTTTTCAACAAATCGTCCTGCTCGACTACTCGCGCACCCAGCTCGAACAAGCCCAGCAGCGCCTGGGCCCCGGCTACATTTATGTCGCTGCCGACATTTACCGCCTGCCCTTCCGCCCCGGCCTGTTTGACGCCGCCACCCTAATTCGCACCCTGCACCACATGCAAGACGCCCCCGCCGCCCTGCGCCAAATTCACCGCGTCTTACAGCCAAACGCCTTCTTCCTACTGGAATTTGCCAACAAGCGCAACCTCAAAGCCATTTTGCGCTACATCCTCAAACAACAGGATTGGAATCCCTTCCAGCCCGAGCCGGTGGAATTTGCCAAACTGAATTTTGATTTTCACCCGCAGACGGTTTTCACCTGGCTGCAAGCGATTGGCTTCCAGCGCGGACAGATTCTCAGCCTGTCACACTTCCGCTCCGGGCTGATAAAACGCCTGTTTCCGACCGCTTTCCTCGTCTGGCTGGATGCCCTGCTTCAGCCGACCGGCGCTTTCTGGCAGCTGACCCCCAGCGTCTTCGTGGCGACTCGCGCCCGCAAAACCGGCGCCGCCGCGCCCATCCCCCCCTCGCCGCGGGAAATGTT
>JAVHNW010000118.1:0-4543 GCA_036169755.1 bacterium
CGCGAGCGCGCATACCACAGGGCCAGGTCGCCATCCATGTGAATCAACCCCGGCCCGGCGGTGTACAGCGCCCAGTTGTCTTCCTCTTCGGGGTTTAACTCTGGGGCGATGAGTCGCCAATCGGTGTAGGCGCAGGCTACCGGCACGTCGACTCCGCCCAGGGTGTTGATAATTTTCCGAAAGCCGTCAAAATCCACCATGGCGATGTGGTCAATCTTAATCCCCAAATTGTTGAAAATTGTATCTTGGAGCAGGCCAGGCCCGCCGCCAGGGTAGCCGGAAAGTTCGCCGGATTGGTAGGCGGTGTTGATGCGCTGTTCGCCTACGCCAGGAATTTGCACCCATAAATCGCGCGGAATGGAAATCAGCGAAACCTGGCCTTCGCGCGGGCGTACCAGCGCCACGACCAGCGTATCCGTGCGGTAGGAGCTGCCGGGGCGCAGGTCTGAGCCGAGCAGCAGGAAGGAAACCACCTCGGCGTTGGGCAGGCTGGCGGGGGGGATGAATTGTGGGCTGGGGCTGGGGCTTGGGCTGGGTGGGAGCAGGGTGGCTGTGGCGCTGGGCGGAGAAATCATCCGCGTTGGCGTGGCTGCCGCGCTGGTGGGCTGTTCCCCCGGCTGAAAAGGAGTCGGGCTGGTGGCGGGCGCGGTCACCAGATAGTATGGCGCATACGGCGCGGGCTGCGCCTCGGCTGCGGCGCAGCCCGCCAAAAAAAACAGCAGGAAAATCCAAATGCTTTTGGGCATGGAAAACTTCCCCAAAAAGAAAGGGTAAAAGGGCTGTTGGGCCGCTTTTACCCTTTCTGTGATTAAGGGATGGGGGTGATGGTTGGCTCCGGCGTTGTCGTTGGTGGCGGAGGCGGGGTGTCGCTGGGCGTTTCGCTTGGGCTGAGTGTTTCGCTGGCGCTGATGGTGGGCGGCGCTGCGGTTTCGGTGGTGGCGCTGGTGGCGCTGGCGGGCACAATCGCCGTGAAGGTGGCGCTGCTGACGGGCACATTTGGCACACGCAGCATCTGATTGGGATAAATATAGGTGGAGTCGCCCAGACAGTTGGCCCGTTGCAGATCGGCAACCCCAACGCGGTACAACTGGCTGATGTGGTAGAGCGTGTCACCGGGCTGGACGTAGTAAATAACCCAGCCGAAGGGCGCGCCGCAGGGAATGGCGGTAATGGTGGCCTGGGGCGGAACGTAAATGTAAGATCCCGCCATCACCTGATTGCTGACGAGGCAGTTAGCCTGCTGCAACTGTGCCGCGGGCAGGCGATATTGTGTCGCCAGTGAGTCGAGCGTATCGTAGGGCTGTACCAATACAGCCTGCCAGCCGGAGGGCGGCGGGCAGGCTGTCGGTGGCGGCGGCGGGGTGGCGGTGATGCTGGTTGTCGCGCTGGATTCAATCGGCGGCAGGCTGCCTTGCATCGGTTGGGTTAGAAGCAGGGGCAGGGTGGGGAAAAGGGTTGGAAAAACCGGGCTGGCGGTGGGGCTGGCTTCTGGCAGTGCCACCAGCCCGCCTTCGGCCAGGGCCAGAGCAAAAGCGCCCAGCACCAGCGCAATCGAAAGCACGCCCAAGAGAAAACCGTTTCCAAGCTGGCGCAGGGTTTGCATACCGATTTATGCCTCAGACTCGACCGACAATGGATGGACAGGCAGCAGCACCGAAAAAATTGAGCCGGAACCGATTTGGGTTTCCACCCAAATGCGCCCGCCCTGAGCCTCTGTCAGCGTTTTGGCGATGGAAAGCCCCACGCCGGTGTCGCCCACGCCCTGAATCAGGGCGTTATCTGCGCGGTAGAGACGCGAGAAAACGCGCGTTAAATCATCCGCCGGAATTCCGCCGCCGCTGTCGGTGATTTGCAGCAGCAGGTAATCCTGGTCATTTTCTTTTTCCAGACCCACCTTCAGGGTGACGGCGCCTTCCACCGGCGAAACGGAACCAGCGTTTTGCAGCAGGTGAATTAAAATTTGTTGCAGCGCGTCCCGGTCGGATTGCACCGGCGGAATGTTTTCGGGCAGGTCAATTTGCAGGGTGATGCTTTTTTCGCGCAACTGGCTGGAGGTGTACGCCATGGCGTTGTCAATGATCAGGTTCAGGTCAACCGTTTCGGGTTTGAGCGCCATGAGACCGGTTTCCAGGGTGCTGATTTGAATCAGGTCATCAATCAGGCTGCCGACCCGCTCGGTGGATGATTTGATGCGCTCCATAAATTTGCGCTGAAGCGCCCCTAAAATGCCGACTGATTCGCCCAGCAGCAAATCGGTGTAGCCCAAGATGGATGACATCGGCTGGCGCAGTTCCTGGGCGATGGAGGCAATCACCTCGGTCTGGTCGGCGCTCAGCCGCCCGGCGGGGCGTTTTTCCATCTCCAAAATCTTGATGTTGGCGTCGGCCAGGGCGTTTTGCAGGCGGGCGGTTTCTTCCAGCGTCAGGCGCAGTTCGCTTTCCAGATATTCGCTGCTTCCGGCGGGTTGATTTCCCGCCGAGGCTTTGGCGCTTTCCAACCGCGATTTTAGTTTTTCATTTTCAATGCGAACTTTTTCGATTTCTTTCAGGGCTTCCTGACGCGCCGATTCGGCCTGACCGGCTTGCGCCGCCTGGCTTTTGAGCGATTCCAATTCGCCGTTCAGGTTGGCGTTAATCGTTTGCAGGCGTTCCGTCACGGATTTGGCTTCTTCCACCTGTTGATGGGCGTAGTCGCGCTCGTGTTCGACCTCGGCCATGCGGCGGCTGCGCTCAATAATCGGAATGAAGGAAGTCGCAATATTGGTTAAAAAAGTCTGGTCATCGGCGTTCCACAGGCGATTGGAGTAGGGCGAGAGCAGTAAAATGCTGCCGATGTGTCCCTTTTCTCCGGCGATGGGGACGTTGAGCAGGTTGCCGGGGTTGGGCAGGCCGAGCATATCGCCCAGGCCTTTCAGGTCAGACGAGGTGGTGCTGGCGGGCAGGCGCAGGGCGCGTCCGCGCAAAATTGCTCCGGCCAGCATCGGGACGGTGTCTTTGTTCATCAGCCCGCCCTCCAAAAACTCCTCGCGAATCAGGTCGTAGCCGCTGGCGATGAAGAGCGTGTTTTTGTCTTCGCCCATATAGATGACGAAGCACAAATCGGCCAGCAGGGCCTGGGCCACCGAGCGGGCGATATTTTGGTTGATGCGCGCCGCGTCCACTTCGGAAGCCAGCGCGATCAGGGAAGTCAGGGTTTTGGGGTCGGTGCTGTAGCGGCGGCGTTCACGCAGCGGTTGGCTGGGTAAATTGGCTTTGGCCGATTGAGCCACGTTTTTCTGAAAGCGGCTGATGGTGTCAGTTTTTACGCCGCCGCCAGCCGCTGGGAAGCGCGCCGGTAGGGTCAGCAACAGTGGAAAACCTGCCATTAAAAACAGGCGTAAAATGCCAGAATAATTTCCCGCCGCCGGGAAGAAAAAGTCCAGAATGATGCCCAACGCGGCCAGCGCGGCCAGCGCCAGACCATTACTCCAGCCGATGGGTTTGCGGCTGACTAGGCTCAGGACGCTTGCCGCCAGCAGCGCCAGCAAGGCGCTGTTCCAGCCCAGGTTTTGCGCCGAAAGATTAAAAACATCGGCGGCGGGTTGGGCGCTTTGCAAAATAATGCCAAAAATTAACCCGGTCAGTGTCAGCAGACTGAACAGAACTGCGCCCAAGTCGCCCGCGCGCGAGGGTTCTGGGAAGGCCCACATCCACAGCGCCCAGGTCAGGCTGAAGAGTAAAATGGCCCGATCGAGCGGCGGCAGAAAAGTGTTGGCAGGCAGCGCGCCCTGCCACACCAGGCCGCTGGTAACAAACAAAACGGCCTGACCTGCCAGGAGCAGGCTCAGGCCGCTAATCATGCGGCGGGTTTGCGGATAGCCGCTGGTGCGCCACTGGCCGACGGCTTCCTGTAACGCACCGGCAGCCGAAAATGCCAGCGCCAGGTGATAAATGAGATTGCCTGGCGCGTTGGCGAGTAAAGTGAAAATTTGTTGGAAGAACGGCATCATCTTGCCTCGGATTATAGCACGGCTTATTTGGGTGATTATTTCGATTGCGTGACGACTTATAATTACATTCAATGAAAAAACAGCCGCGCTTTGCCGTTCTTTTGCCGATTTTACTACTGCTTTTCGCGCTTGTGCTGCAGCGCGGTGATTCGCGCTGGACGGCTGCCAAAATCGAGCAGTCTGCCCGGCTTTCCTTTGATGAGGAAGATTTTTCTCAAACGATTGACCTGCTGACGGAAGCCCGCGCGCGCGGCGCACTCTCGCCCTCTGGGGCGGTTTTGCTCGGCGAAGCCTGGTGGCGGCGGGGAGAGCGGGAACGCGCGCTGACGGTGTGGGAAAGCCTCACCAACGGCGAACAGGCTTCAGCGGCGCTTTTTCTCCGCCTGGCAGAGGCGTACCAAAGCCAGGGCCAGGATTCTGCCGTGGAGCGCAGCCTGATTCGCGGCGCAGACCTTTTCCCAAATGAGGTGGAAATTCACTTTGCGCTGGCGCTCTGGCAGTTGAGCGAATCTCCGGCCCTGGCGCTGCCCGCTCTGAATACGGCGCGGCGCCTCG